>JAGWZB010000208.1 GCA_018969045.1 Planctomycetota bacterium
TCCCGTTCCGAAGGGGTCATTGAATCGACGATGCCGGTGAGTCTGGACATCTCCTTTTCGTTGTCGGTGTTGGCCATCATTTTGGAAATCTCACCCATGCCTGGCATGAGATTGAGCATTTTCATCATCAAGCCCGGTTTGCGTAGCTTTTGCATCATGTCGCGGAAATCGGCCAAGGTAAAAATCCCTTTGGCCATCCGTTCTTCGATGCTTTTTCGCTCTTTGTCGTCGATGAGCCGGTGGGCTTCTCGGGCCACTTCGACGATATCGCCCATCGACAAAATTCGGCTCGCCATCCCTTCGGGACGGAACGGTTCGAGGGCGTCTAAATGCTCCCCGGTACCAATAAATTTTATGGGAACCGAGGTCACGGCTTTGACGCTGATCAAGGCCCCGCCTCGGGCATCACCATCGAGTTTGGTCATGATTACGCCGTCGATGCTAAGCGCTTCGTTGAAAGCTTTGGCGCTGTTGACGGCGTCTTGGCCAGTCATTCCGTCAACGACCAGCAAGACTTGCGTCGGCTCGATGGCCCTATCGATTTGCTTGATTTGCTCCATCAACTCAGCGTCGATGGCCAATCGACCGGCCGTGTCGAGAATGACCACGTTGGCACCGGCAGCTTTGGCGGCCTCAAGCCCTTCGCGACATACCTTGACAGGGTCGTTTTCGCCAGGCTTGCTAAAAACCCCAACGCCGATCTGTTTGCCAATGACGTGGAGCTGCTCGATGGCCGCGGGACGTTGAAGGTCGGCGGCGACCAAAAATGGTTTGAGTTTCTGCTCTTTAATGAGCATCGATAGCTTGCCGCAGGTGGTGGTTTTCCCCGATCCTTGCAATCCGCACATCATGATGGTGGTTAGCTCCCCCCTTTTGAGGGGTAGGCTATTGTCGACCGGCCCGAGGAGCTTAACGAGTTCCTCGTAGACGATTTTCACGAACTCTTCGTGGGGTCGAAGGCTCAAGAGCACCCGTCGGCCTTCGGCAGCAACTGCAACGTCTTTAACGAATGAGCGGACCACGTCGATATTGACGTCTGCCTCGACTAGGGAGCGCTCGACCATGGCGATCCCCTCCCGCATATTCGCTTCGGTCAGCTTACCTTTACCTTGAAGTGACTTAAAGGCGCTCAGTAGGCCATCTTGTAGGGACTGGAACATCGAAATTCCGTAGTTTAATGGAAGAAAAAGAATCGCTTCGGTGGGGTAATAACCCGAATTAGGGATGATACGTGGAGAGGCGTCTGGGGTTTGGCGGAGAAAGTCCGCAAAATGCTCCTGGCCGCTAAACTCTACCTGGAAATCTCAAACTACCTAAGGAACCCAGGCTAGCTTGCCGGCTGCCGTGGAACTTTTGAAGCTGGGGGATTCTCCAAGGATTCGCTTGTCATTGTAGCACCATCGCTAAGCCGACGCCTCCTGAAATTGACTAAGTCTAGCAACGACTTTGATTTAGGACAGCCAAAGCAGTACAAACGGCGGTTTGCAATGGCCGGCTATGCAATTAGACTCAGACGCGGTTCGTAAGACCGATTTTTTCGTTTTTTCCCAAGTTCAGGCTCTGTACGAGGTTTCTCGATGAAAACCTTTGGTTTCGGAAGTGGGTCTTCCTCTGGCAATCGCAACGATCGGGACAAGCAGCGCAAGAAGCATTTGCTGCGTCGCTCGGTCCTGGAATCGCTGGAGACCAGGAATTTGATGACCACCGGTCCTCAGCTCATTGGGGTGCAACCCAACGAAGGCTCGCTGATTGCCCTGGGGGCGTCTTCGACTCCGACGGTCCTGCAGACGAGCCCACGGGAGTTGGTTCTGCGGTTCAATGATGGGGCAGAACTCGATGCAAACACACTCAGTGGAATCCAGATCAAGAGGGCTGGTGCAGATGGGGTCCTCAGCGCCGCCTACCTGACCACCGACCTTGGTACCAATGGCCAAGTGGTCGTCGACTTCAGCGCATCGCTTCCGGGGCAGCAAGGCAACGGAACTGAGATCTTCTTTACGAAATCCTCCCGAACCGTTGGTCCTGCTGGAAAACCTGTAAGCTATCCGATCCTGAGTGTCCAAGGCCAGCGGATCAATATCGACGTCAACATCAATCCGGCCTTCAAGACCACCGCCAATGACTTGGTCAAGGCCATGAGCGAAGACCCCGCCGTTTCGTCGTTGATCGTGACGACTCTGCTGCGCGGGTTTGGTACCACCGCGATCGCTGACACGGTGCCTGCCGGCCAAGTCTTGCCACTGCTGGGCGCAGGTGCGGCTCGCGCTTCGACCAACTTCAATTCTGGATTGGCGAATCTCCAAGCAGAATTCGTTTCCAGCGGGTCTGCGGCAGCGGCCAACGGAGTTCGGATCGAGTTCACCTCTCGCAGTTTTGATTCCCCTGCCCCGCCCAATGTGATCGTCAGTGGCAGCACGGTTCGAATCGAGCTCAACAGCAACCCCCGAGCGCAGACAACGGTCGGTGAAGTCATCGATGCGGTCAACGGATCGCCTGAAGCTCAAAAGTTGGTGGTCGCACGCCTAGTCAGCGGCGATCGTCTGACGAGAATCGGCGGCAACTCGACTTCCTACTCGCCACTGATCCTAACCGGTGGTGACGATCAACTGATCACCCCCGCTTACATCGCCTTGGGCGATACCAAACGCGAAGTGATCATTCGCTTTGCGGAAGCTCTTCCCGATGATGCTTACTTGATCGATATCTTCGGCACCGGACCTTTCGCACTTCGAAATGTCGATGGTTTTGCATTCAACGGAGGTGTCTCTCGTAGCGTTCGCTTCGATTTGGATCTTGGACCCACCATCCAAGCTGTCGTGCCTCAGCCTGTGATCACCACGGGGACGACCAAGCAGCAACTTCGAAACGTTGTCTACGTCTACTTCAACGGAGACAAGCTCAGCGATGTCGAAGCTGTTAAACCGATTTACTATCAATTGGTCTACACCAACAATACCCTCAGCGGCGGTGATGATATCACCTTCCGCCCCATCGGCGTAAACTACGATGCAACTCTCAATCGAGTTGCCCTGACTTTCGAACGAAACCTCGACGCATTGGTTGATCCAGCCAACCCTAACGCTGGTCCTTTGCCGTTGACGGCCTTGCGTCTTCGCATCGGCAACGATAATTCTGTGAACAACACTGCCGTTACCTCGATTACTCCCGCAAGCGATCCAGGAAGCCGATTTAGCTCTGCGATGGATCTGGGTGGAGGTTGGTTGGCAGGTCCGGGTGCTAAGGCAGCGATTGTTAGCTCTGAGATCAAGAACGCGACCCCCTACACATTGGACTTCCCAGGTGCCAACAGCGAAGCAGGTAATCGTGACAATCGCTACCAGCATCACGTCACCCGATCGGACTCCGATGGCATCGAAGTCATCTACTACAACTTTGCCTCGCAGCTCGGGACTGCCAATGCCAGCGTACAGCTCAATGCGATCACCGAGATCCAAAAGACGATGGCGCGGCAAGTTGTCACGCTCTACGAGAAATACCTAGGTGTGCGATTTGTCGAAAGCGACAACCAAGGTTTCACGATCGCCGTTGGCGATATGCAAGTCATCAACCCTCTGACGGCACTAACTCCCGTTGCGGCCAACCAGCCCGGTGATAACATCACCTACGCAGCAGGGCCGCTTTTGGCCAACGCCAGCCAATCGGCTGTGGTGATCGATAGCCAAGAGTTCAACACCGCCGATGACAACCTCTTTGGCTCGGAGCTTTTCCGATCGTTTATGCGAGGAATCGGTGTTCTGCTAGGCTTGGGCAATGCCGACGAACTGCCTCAGTCGACCGTCCAAAACAGCAATCCAATCACCGATCCAAACGTCGACAACGTATTCCCAGGAAACGCAGACGTTATCCACGGTCAGTATATTTTCCGACCCGAAGGCAAAGACATTGACCTTTACCGATTCGTCGTGCCCGATTCGGGTGGTTCGATTTCGCTTCAGGCCATCGCGGAACGTCAATCCAATTCCAGTTTGCTCGACGCAAGCCTTCGCCTGTACCGGAATGACGGAAGTTCCAGCCAACCCAAATGGGTTGAAATTGCCGCCAACGAAGATTACTTCAGCCAAGATCCGCGCATCTCGTTGGATTTTGTCAAACCTGGAGAATACGTCGTTGGGGTGAGTGCCAAGGGGAACACCAGCTATGATCCCAAGATTGAGGATTCCGGACTGGGTGGAAGATCCGAGGGTAAGTACGATCTGCGCATCGACTTTGCTCCCCCTGCAGCCTCCACACTCACCGATGCCGATGGATCACCTACGCAAATCGATGGCGATGGCGATGGAAGACCCGGCGGCGTTTTCAATTATTGGTTTGTGCCAACCAGACCAGACCGTTCACCGACTGCCAATACCGATCGAAGCTCTTACACGATCTGGGTCGATAAGACGGCTGCGGCCAACGGCAACGGAACACTCGCATCGCCGTTCAATACCATTTCGCGAGCGATCACCGAAGCCACAACGGTAACCAATGCCGATGCCAGCGGCACGCGTGCGATCACCATCCGTATCTTGGGTAACTCGGCAAGTCGGGCCTACGAAATCGGTTTCAATCGACTTGGCCAAGCCCTTGCAGATGGAACCACATTCGATGTTCCTCGCAACGTCAACGTCATGATCGATGCTGGCGCGATCATCAAGATGGGGCGTTCTCGTGTAAGCGTCGGAAGCACTACCGTAGCAGTCAATCGCAGCGGTGGAACTTTGCAACTGCTCGGTACTCCCGATAGCAAAGTAATCGTCACTTCGATCCACGATACCACGGGTATCGGCGTTAACCCAGACCGAACTCCTCCTGCAGCTGCCGCCGGGGATTGGGGCGGTATCGACTTCCGTAACCGCATCGATGGAAGCGACGAGACCCGTACTGACAAAGAACGAGCGGGCTTGTTCCTCAATGCTCTCTACCATGCAGATGTGCGTTTCGGGGGTGGTCAAGTCATCGTCGATGGGGTGTCACAGGTCATCACCCCGATCAATATCATCGATTCGCGTCCAACGATTGCAAACAGCCTGATCACTCGCAGCGCCGATGCGGCAATCAGCGCAACCCCGAACAGCTTCCGCGAAGATGATTTCCGGGACCCCAAGAGCCAAGCTGCTGGTTTGTTTATCCCGGATTACGATCGCGTCGGTCCTGACATCCATGGCAATCGCGTGGTCAACAACACGATCAATGGTATGTTTGTAAAGACCCGCACCGGTGCTTCGCAAACCCTGGAAACAATCACCACTGCGGCTCGCTTTGACGACATCGATATTCCTCACATTCTTGGGGAAAACTTGGTGGTCTCCGGGACCGCTGGGGGTGGAGTCCTCGATGTGGCTTCTCCTCCCACGACCGTCGTTACAGTCAATCGGACCGGCGTAGGCTCATTGCCTGCTGGAACATACAATTACAAACTCGTCTACGTTGATGCCAGTGGCAACGAAAGCCTTGCATCGATCCCAACTGCTAGCGTGACAGTCACTGCCAACAGTTCTGTTACGCTGGCCAATCTTCCACCGGTATCGAGCACACTACCGTACGTTGGACGACGTATCTACCGAAGCGATGCTAGCGGAGGAGGAACCTATCGGTTTGTAGCTCAGATCAATGCAATCGCAACGGCTTTCGTCGACAACGGTTCGCTCAGCGGTAACGCTTTGGTCGATTTGCCAGCCAAAATCCGTCCTCGGCTCGACGGTAGCTTGGTCATGGACCCTGGGATCATTGTCAAGAATCGCGGTTCGAGGATCGAAGTCAAAGACGGTGCGAATTTGATCGCCGAAGGCACCGATGGATTGCCTGTGATTCTCACTAGCATCAACGATATTCGGTATGGTTTTGGCGGCACCTTTGACACCGCAGGTAATAAAGGTGCAACGGCCGCGACACCGGGTGATTGGGGTGGACTGTTCATCGGCCATGGCAGCGAAGCTTCGCTCGATTACAACCGAGTCTCCTACGGTGGGGGTACCACGCGGATCGAAGGCAACTTCGCTTCTTTCAATGCGATCGAAGTTCACCAAGCGGATTTCCGTATGGCGAATTCACTTGTGGAACTCAATGCCGCAGGCAACGAAGCCAACGCGAATGATCCGGATCGGCTCGGACGAGGTACCAATGACGCTTCGGCGGTTTTTGTCCGTGGCGCCCAACCCCAGATTCTCAACAACCGAATCAGCGACAACGCAGGTGCCGCAATCAGCATCGATGTCAATTCTCTATCGGTTCAAAAGGTTGATGATGTCGGTCGGCAAACCGGTGAGTTAGCTACCACCGGTGATTACTTGGCAAACCAAGGTGCCTTGGTGCGTGGAAACCGACTTAGCCGCAACGCGATCAACGGCATGTTGGTCCGCGGCCAAGAGTTGACTTCTCAGAGCGTTTTCGATGATACCGATATTGTCCATGTGGTTCAAACCACGATCACTTCGGACAATTTCCACACGTATGGTGGACTGCAACTCAAGAGCGATGCCAACCAAAGCTTGGTCGTCAAGTTCGGTGGAGGATCGAGCTTGGCTGGATTGAATGCCACAGGCACTCCATTGGATCATTCCAACCGAATCGGTGGCAGTATCCAGATCCTCGGTCAACCGGGATTCCCTGTGATTCTGACTGCCATCGGCGATGACAGCGTCGGTGCTGGTTTCGGAGTCGATGGCAGACCCGCTTTTGATACCGATAACAATGGAAGCAACTCGACCTCCGGCGAAATCGTCTTGCCCTTTGGCCCTGAAGTCGACCGAGGTACGCTGATCGATAACGATGTCGATGTGAATCGACCCGGTTTCTTTTCCTTCGAACCCAGTCCCGGCGGCGATGGAAGCTTTGCTACCCGTGGTGGGATCACCGCGCAGGGCAACACGCAACTGTTTATCGATCAGTCGGTTATCTTTGCGTTCAATAATTACATCGATGTCGGTGGTGATGGGAACGCAATTCGATTGGCAAACACCACCATCACGCAGCCCCCGACACTTGTTGCTCCCGACGTGGTGATCAGCCGCGGTACATTTACTGGAAACAACAGTGCGGTGGTTCGATGGACGGTTGAGTCTCGATTCAAAAATGGTGTTGCGAAACTCTTCAACACCTTGACCCTTGACAGCGATTCGCCACTTGGAAATATTCGCTTCATCAATTATCTCGATGAGGACATCCTCTCGCCCAGCGACGACTTTTTGTATTTGACTGGAACCCCTGGAAATCCTGACTTCAGAGCTTACACGATCGATAATCGTGAAAGGGTTGGTTTCTCCCATGGCGGTTTTTACAATCCAGGAATCGATTTGGTCAACGCATCCTACGTTGGATTTGCTGCAGACGAGTATCGAGATCTGGCCAATGTGATCGAAGGTGCCGGGACGACCTACACTCCGGCAGGCAATATCGACTTGGTTGATTTGCCGCCGATTACCGATCCGGTTCTAGGTCAGATTTACGGTCTTGCAGACGTGACGACCGCGTTTGCTTGGGATGTTGCTCCCTCGGCAAATACATCGCGGATGACGAGTTTCTTGGAGCTAGTTCCGACCTCGATCCAGTCGATCGCCTCGCCCGGTTCGTGGGCGGGGGTCTCGATGCAAACGTATTCCAACGACCGCAACATTGGAGTTTTGCCAGAGAGAGAGTCGTCCTTGGCCAATGCGCCGGGTTCCAATGACGATCCGACCAAGGCTCAGTATCTGGGTCAGTTGGCAAACTCGATCAATAGCGGTGACGAGAACACACGACTGGGATTTGAAATCCAAGGCGTGATCAACAAGCCCTCGGATGTCGATGTCTACAGCTTTACGGCCTTCGGTGGAACCGAAGTATGGCTGGATATCGATAAGACCGATGCGAACCTGGATACCGTGGTGGAACTGATCTCGGCAGATGGTGAGATTCTGGCTCTTTCGGATAACTCCTATCTTGAAGAGACCGACAGTCTTGGCAATCCGCTTTACAGCGCTCTTCCAGGCAATGCAGTTCGATCACTGCGTAAGAGTTCTCCGACGATCTATCCACAATCATCTCGCGGTGAACCTCGCGATGATTACAGCACCAATACCAAGGATGCCGGTCTAAGGGTTGTTCTTCCAGGGCAATCGAGCCAACCTTCCCTGTATCACATCCGAGTACGATCGAGCAATCAGGTTGCTGGACAACCCGCCAATACTCCAGCACTTAGCGATCCGGCGTCGGTCGGCCAAGGCCTCTCGCGCGGTGCTTATCAATTGCAAGTTCGCTTGGGTGAAAACCAAGAGTTCCCAGGCACCTCGGTCGCATACGCCGATATTCGCTTTGCTTCGACGGGCATTACGCTTCGAGGTGTACCAAGGCATTCTCCCCTGGTTGGCGAGACCGCTGAGATCAATAGCGGAAACAACAATACCTTCCTGAGTGCCCAAGAACTTGGGAATATCCTTACGACCGATCGTCGTACGATATCCCTTGCAGGCAATATCGACTCGGCGACCGATGTCGATTGGTTTACCTTTACGATCGATTACACCCAACTTGTCACACCGCTGGCTGAGTACCTCTCGACGATCTTTGATCTGGATTATGCAGACGGAATCGGGCGAGCCGATTTGTCGATGTACTTGTTTGCTCCCACACCAGACGGTTCAAGTGCATCGCTGGTTCGAGTCGTCCCTTGCCGCCGCTGAAGCCGCCAAGGAGCAGGACGGCGAAGAGTACGGCG
>JAGWZB010000209.1 GCA_018969045.1 Planctomycetota bacterium
AAATGGAACCTTCGGTTTTTCATAGGATTGGGATTCAAGGGGAAATGAAGGGAAATCCAGCACGCTGATATTGTACGCTCAAGATCTGCCGTTGTGTTTCCAGGGGTTGGTGAATACATTTTCTAATTCGTTTCTCTCACCTTTTTATCGGTCTAACCCCCTCCTTATTATGGCATCAGCTACCCCCATCACGGTCGCTTACGGCGACGGTATCGGTCCCGAGATCATGGAAGCCACTCTTCACATTATCGAAGAGGCTGGCGCAAGGCTCGAAAAACACGTTATCGAAATCGGAGAGAAACAATACCTAAAGGGAAACATGGCTGGTATCGAACCCAGCGCTTTTGAAAGTTTGCGATCGACTCGCGTGTTCCTTAAGGCTCCGATCACCACACCGCAAGGGGGTGGTTTCAAGTCATTGAACGTGACCACCCGCAAAGCGTTCGGCCTATATGCCAACATCCGTCCATGCTTAAGCTACGATCCATTCATTCGGACCAAGCACCCGAAGATGGACGTGGTCATTGTGCGCGAGAACGAAGAGGATCTTTATGCGGGGATCGAACACCGTCATACACTCGATGTCATGCAGTGCTTGAAACTTATTTCGCGACCTGGAACGGAAAAGATCGTTCGCTATGCCTTCGAGTACGCTCGAGCTTACGGACGCAAAAAGGTGACTTGCTTTACCAAAGACAACATCATGAAACTCACCGATGGTTTGTTTCATAAGATCTTTGACGAGATCGCTGCCGAGTATAAAGACATCGAGAATGAACACTGGATTGTCGACATTGGAGCCGCCAAGCTCGCCGATACTCCAGAAGCATTTGACGTGGTCGTGATGCCAAACCTTTACGGCGATATTCTCTCGGATGTGGCTGCTCAGATCGCTGGTTCGGTAGGACTTGCCGGAAGTGCCAACATCGGTGATGGATGCGCGATGTTCGAAGCCATCCACGGATCGGCACCAAGACGAGCCGGTCAGAACCTTGCCAACCCATCTGGATTGTTCCTCGGAGCGATTCAAATGCTTGTGCATATCGGCCAAGCCGACATCGCCGAGCGAGCTCATAATGCTTGGCTCAAGACGATCGAAGACGGTGTGCACACGTATGACATTTTCAAGGAAGGCATTTCCAAGGAAAAGGTTGGGACCAAGGAGTTCGCCAAAGCGGTCGTGCAGCGACTGGGCAAGAAACCGGAGGTACTCAGGTCGGTTGATTACAGCAAAGCTCCAAAGCGACCTCTGACAACCCGTCCTGCGTATGTTCGCTCGAATGAAAAGCGGGAACTCGTCGGTGCCGACGTGTTCATTGCTTGGACAGATAAAATCGATGCCCTTGCGGCGAAACTACAGCCATTGGTCGCAGATGGTTTGGTCTTCGAAATGATTTCCAACCGGGGCATGAAAGTTTGGCCGGGTGGAATGGAAGAGACTTTCACTGTCGATATCAGCCGCTGTCGATTTGCGTTGCCAGAAGGATCTGGTAAGGCGACAAGCAACGAAGTCATTTTGGCTTTACTGGGTCGCATTCACAGAGCGGGACTCGAATTTGTTAAATACGAAGGGCTTTATAACTTCGACGGTAAGCCTGGTTTCTCACGAGGCCAAGGCCAGTAGATAAGCGGTACATAAGCGGTCAGTAAAACAGATCCGCGAGGTCGATGCTACCGAACCCAATCCAAGTGGAACTGAAGCACCTGGGCTTGGATGTCTGCGATATTCCAAGGGCGGTCCAAGCCGGGTTTTCAGGAGCGATGGTTTACCGCGTTGGCGAGTATGCCATCAAGGGTCATCCTCTTTCACGCTTGAGCGATCTTCAGCGAATCCACTGGGCTCAGCAGCGTTGGGCTCGAGAGATTTTGTTAGACCCATGCAATCAGGGGGATCATTCCACTTGGATCCCCGGTTTGATTGCTTGGCCAAGTTTGCTTGGGCAATCCAACGCGACACTCTTAGTTGATAGCGATAAGTGCTGGGAGTGCATGGACTGGAAACAAGGGGTCACATTAGGTTCGATCCAGCAAGCGACCGTTTCGCATGTTCGAAGCGTCGGATTGGCGTTAGGGCAATTGCATCGGATAGCAAGGCGATGGCCAATCGAATCTAGCGTTGTTGAGAGCGTCGACTATCGGATGATCCAGCGACATGAGTTGCTCAAGCAAGTTGTTGATACGGAATTCCGTAAGCAGAACCTCATCCTTTTAAAATGGAATTCGTTTACAAAGGATAGTTCGCTAAGCGAGAGTCTTTTACCTTTGGTTATAGAAGCCGTAGAGGCAGCCATTAGGGTTGCTCGACCAAGTGTAGTAGCCATGAAGAACCTAAGTTGCACCGCGAGTTTAAAACATTGGATGCATGGGGATGCGTGGCGAGGCAACTGGTTGTTTTCTGGGGGCGGAAGCGAGGGATTATTGAGAGTCAGTGGATTGATTGACTTTGGGCAAGCTGGATTGAGGTGGCCTGGTTTTGACTTTGCAAGGGCGATTGGATCGATGGGATGGGGGCAGAGTTCTTTTTGGCAGGAAGCTTGGGAGAGTTATAGCCGGATTTTAGGAGAGCCGGGATACAGGCTTGAAGAAGCCAGGTTGATGCATCGCGTTTCGATGGTGTTGACATTGGTAGCCTACATCGACCGGATGGAGTTTGGGCTCATGCAAGACGAGCCTTCGGTGGATCGACTTAGGGAAGTCTGCTTGCAATTGAAATCACTTTAGGTCGAACAGAGTTTTGGGAATTGGGACCTGGTAGCGTCGGAATGCAAACGGTCCTTTAGGATGCGTCGATGCTGTTGGGCTTGGGGCCAGGTGGCAACTGTGGAACCACTGCGAGAACACCAAGAATCAATCCTGCTTGGATGCCGTAGGTCCAAAGATAATACTCACTTCGCTGATCCGATCTGAAATCCTCGCCAAGGTTAACAATCCACAGGCCCATGGTTTGCACCAAGAGCGGACCAATTAGCAAGAACAGGAGAAACATCGGGATGTAGAAGCGTCGACTCTTGCTGCGAATAGCGGCTACAGTCAAGAAAGAGGCTAGCCCGATACCGATCGCAATCCAACCAAACCAAATCCCAACCACGACCATCTCATTCCATGAAGAAAAATAGGTTGGATCGTAAGGAGATACTTTTAGCCATTTGATCACCATGGCAAGCAACGCAGAGAGCACCATTGCCCCTAACATCATGCGAATCGAAAACTGACTTGAATTGGCTCGGTCCTTGGGGAACCATTGAAAGTCAGACATCCCTAACAACAAACTTTGAATCCATCCAGCTATACCATAAATCCCCACGCTTCCGAGCAAAAGGATCCAAATGAATTCGTTGGGAATTCCTGGAGGCCAAGCGATACTCATGCCTACGCTCGCAAGCAAACTGATACTGATCGTTAGCATCAATCCAAACAGGATTCTCATGAATCTGCTGGTGATGTAGCTATGGATCAGCAACCATAGGGCCATATACTGGGCGATCCATAAGCCTATAAACAAACAGGCTAGCAGGGATTTTCCAAGCTGTAGTGATGCTGCTCCAAGATCTCCGATGACCGTCGTTAGCAGCAAGATAAATCCCCAGATAACCTGTGGGCGACTGATCCGAGGAATCTCCTCTGGGTGATTTAACTTGGACGATTCAAGGGTGGGATTCACTGCGCGGTTCTCATCGATCAGGTACGGATCGTCGCTGATTGAGCTCATCGTGTTTCCTGCTGGTCGAAAAAACTAGCTAGCTGGCTGGGCAACAGATCGATATCCAATGATAGCAATCCCCAAGAGCCTCAGGGACTGTCCCCATTTGCGCCTAAGATTTAAAGCTAGCATTTCTGCTTGCCGGGATCGGGGACTGTCCCTGGGTTCCTCAGATTCCAAAGCTAGCATTTCTTGCCGAGCCACAGATCCGCGTGGGGTCTGTCCCCAGCTGCACAGATATGCTAGCGTTTCGAGTGTTGCAACTCGGGGACTGTCCCCATTTGCTCCTAAGGATAAAAGCTAGCATTTCCTACAGGGATCGGGGACTGTCCCTGGGTCTCTCAGATTCAAAAGCTAGCATTTTTGCTGAGTGACAGATCCGCGTGGGGACTGTCCCCATCTGCACAGATATGCTAGCGTTCCGAGCGATGCAACTCGGGGACTGTCCCCATTTGCGCCTAAGATTTTAAGCTAGCATTTCTGCTTGCCGGGATCGGGGACTGTCCCCAGGTCCCTCAGATTCCAAAGCTAGCATTTTTTGCCGAGTGACGGATCTGCGTGGGGACTGTCCCTGGGTCCCTCAGATTATCGAGCCACCATAAAAACCGATGTGGCTCCCACCCGCTTGGAAATGTCATAGACCTGCAACGCATCACCCGCAAGAACGGTGTCCTCTGGATCAACAATGATCGGTATGTCCGCTCGAACTTTAAGGATCGACCTGAGCCGCCGCTCGATTTCCTCCACACTTCCTACCACCAACCCATTCCACTGGTACTCAAGCTGCCCTGCCTGGGCCTTGATCTTGATCACGCAATCGTGAATGTCCTCCTGGGGCGGAGTCGGCGGCGTGTCCTGCGATGTACCAAGCGTTGACTCTGACTGGGCCGACACCGAACTGGGCAACAGTTTCTCTAGCCGCTGAAACGAAGCCGTCGTCAAAAAGAAAACCAATAGCAGAAAAACCACGTCGATCATCGGGGTCATCATGCTGTCGAGCGAACTGCGACCCCGGGGATTGCTGTAGTTGGTTCTCATCTCTGCTCCTCATACACCGCAAATACAATATCCGAATTGCCTGTGACCGCACATAGCTTGAGCAATTTCGCAATCGAACCATACGCTGCAGACTTATCAGTCCTTATTCGCAAGCGAATCGGATTCTTCCCGTTCTGGTCCATCTTCCCAAGGATCATACCTTGGACTTGCTCCAAAGTAAGCTTGCTGTTGTTGATCAAATAGGAGCCGTCTGGAGGGATCTGAATCGTCAGCGTGGACCGCTCAGAGAAGTCCGATATTCCCGTAGTTGCAATGGGCAACTGCAACGGAAGAAAGTTCTCCTGTTTGGCAAGATGACTGCTCACAAGAAAGAAGATAATCAGCAAAAACGTTACGTCGATCATCGGCGTAAGATTGATCGATACGCCTCGGCTACCAGGATAATTGGGGACTCGCATGCTAGAATTGTACCAAACCTGCAGCCTCTGGTTTAGATGTTCTTGACACCCCAGCCAGTGCTGAACACGATGAATCGTCTGCCCCTAAACACTCCCCTCCCCCTGAACTTAGAAAAATACTTCGCCAATGCGGATCGCTTATCTGGATTGCTCAAGCGGAATTAGCGGCGATATGACCCTGGCGGCTCTGATCGACTCGGGTGCGAGTTTGTCCGACATTCAGCAATCCATCGATTCTATGGCTCTGGGAGCAAAACTATCAGTATCCCAAGTACGAAAGCGCGGTTTTCGCGCTTTGAAACTGCATATCGTGGCTCCATTGGACCCCGTACACAGGGACTTGGAACAAATCCTCGCATGCATCACTGGCGCAAAACTCAGTCCTGGTGCAAGGCGCATCGCCGTACGGATCTTCGAGCGATTGGCCAAGGCCGAATCGAGCGTTCATGGAGTGTCGATCGACCAAGTCCACTTTCACGAAGTTGGAGCCATCGATTCGATCGTCGATATCGTCGGCTGCGCGGTAGCTTGGGATCAACTGGGGATCGAACAAGCGGTCGCAAGTCCAGTTCCCACCGGATGCGGTTTTGTGCAAATCGCGCACGGAAGGGTCTCCGTGCCTGCACCAGCAACAGCTCAATTGCTCAAAGGAATCCCGCTTGCCAAGTGCAACCTACCCTTCGAGCTGACAACCCCCACAGGTGCGGCGATTCTTGCCGAGCTAATCGGATCCTTCGGTCCGTTGCCATCGATGCAGATCGAATCGATCGGCGCAGGAGCAGGCACCATGGACTTGGAAGACAGACCCAATCTCCTGCGCATTTTCATAGGCTCTTCCCCCCAAGACTCCACTTCCGTTGGGATTTCAAGCGACACTGTCGTCGAGTTGGAAACCAACCTCGATGATATTACCGGCGAGCAAATCGGATTTGCCATCGAACAACTTTGGAGCGCCGGAGCCTTGGACGTGTTTACCACCGGGATTCAGATGAAAAAGAATCGCCCAGGAACACTCCTGAGTGTGCTTGCTAGCCCAGACCAAGCCACTCGGATCGAGCAGGTCCTTTTCCAGCACACAGGCACCCTGGGAATTCGCAAGACTCTCAAGCAACGCAGTATCCTCAGGCGTCGCCATATTCAGGTCGATACTCCCTGGGGCAAAGTGGATTGCAAGATGGTGATCCATCCAGATGGCTCGTTCGGATTTTCCCCAGAATACGAATCTTGCAGAGAAATTGCTCTAAAACACGGCTTAAAACTAAGCGAAGTGATTCGCGCGATCGAACCACCAAAGGAATCTGGGCTGTAAGGGATCCTAAAAGTATGTTCGAATGGAAAAAAACAATGGCTGGGAAAGGATGATCGATGTCAACGGGAATCGGGCAAAACGCCGTTAGTAACATAGCCTCTGCCGGTGCACGCACCGTCGCTGTGATCGACATCGGTTCAACCAGCATCCGTATGGCGATCGCCGAAATCGAGGGGCAGAACCAAGTCCGAACCATCGAAGAAGTCTCACGCGCAGTATCGCTGGGCAAAGATACGTTCACCACCCAATCGATCTCGCGCGAAAGCATCGAGGAATGCGTTCGAATCCTCAAAAGCTATCGCCGCTTGATGCAGGAATACGGTATCACCCGTCCAGAACAAATTCGTTTGGTTGCAACCAGTGCGGTACGAGAAGCGAGCAATCGACTGGCGTTCATCGATCGGATCTACATCGCAACAGGGCTTGAAGTCAAGATCCTTGACGAAGCCGAAGTCAATCGGATCACTTACATGGGTATCCAACCCCTGTTGCAACAGAATCCAATCCTGAAATCAGTCAAGACGATCATTGTTGAAGTAGGCAGCGGTAGCACCGAGATCTTGGTCGTCAGCGCCGGCAACATCCAATTCTCAAATACTTACCGCCTGGGCTCCTTGAGGATGCACGAACAAGTCGATCGGTTCAAGACATCGCACGCCAAACAACGAGCTATTCTTGAGACGCAGATTCGCAGGATCGTTCATCAGATATCGGAGAATGTCGGAGAGACCGAAATCCAAATGGTGGCTATCGGTGGTGATGTTCGCATGGCCGTCAAGAACATCGACTCGGTAGTCGCCGAAGGCCCCTTGCACCGTGTTTCGACCGATGCGTTACTGGCTTTTGCTCGCCAGATCGGCAACCTTCATGAAGACGACTTGATCAATCGTTACTCGATGAGCTTTGCTGACACCGAGACACTTTGGCCTGCCCTGATGAGTTATGCGCTGCTGGCCAAAGAATTCAAGAGTCAATTGCTGTTCGTAGCAGATACGAATTTGCGGGATGGTCTCTTGACCGAACTCTCGGTGCGTGACGCTTGGACCGTTGAACTGCGAAACCAAATCATCCTTTCGGCGATCAATCTTGGCCGTCGATTCGCATTCGATGAGTCGCATGCGAGGCACGTCGCCACGCTGTGCCGCAAGTTGTTTTCCGATCTGATGCAGGAACACCAACTCGATCAACGCATGGAATTGATCCTGTACCTTGCCGCACTACTCCATGAAATCGGCAGTTTCATCAGCGCACGTTCGCATCACAAGCACGCCATGTATATCATTCGCCACAGCGAGCTATTTGGCTTGTCCGAGCGAGATCAACTGCTTCTCTCTTTAGTGGTCCGTTACCAAAGACGTTCCTCCCCACAACCCGAACACGATGGATATTCCACTCTAGATCGCAACGACCGAATCGCTGTGGCAAAGATGGCGGCGATCCTAAGACTGGCTATCGCGCTGGATGAATCGCGTTCGGAACGGATCGGAACCATCCGTTGCTACAAAGAAGACAATCGCCTCGTGATTGTCACACGAGGAAGCGAAGATGTGTCGCTTGAACAACTGACCATCCGACAAAGCGGTGATTTGTTCGAAGAGGTCTTCGGCTTAAGTGTCGTACTGAGAAACGAACTCGAATAGGGGACCTGCATGTCTGAGGTTTGGTATCAAGCCGGATTGTCCTTCCAGTGCACAGGTTGTGGCAACTGTTGCTCGGGTCCGCAAACCGGTTTCGTTTGGGTCAGCGATCAGGAAATCGCCGCAATCGCTGAGAAAATGAATATGGGAGATGACATCGATCGATTCGAACGGCAATTCGTTCGAACCATCGGAAACCGTAAAAGTCTCGTCGAATATTCCGACGGCGATTGCATTTTCCTTGACCCAACCCTGCGACAATGCAGTGTCTACGAAGCTCGACCGATCCAATGCCGAACATGGCCATTCTGGAAAGAGAATCTGGCAAGCCCAACTCAATGGGGACAAGCCGCCAAGTCATGCCCAGGATGCAATCGAGGCAAGCTTTACTCTCTAACACAAATCGAGAAGATTCTCGCAAACTCCGACCAGGCCGCATCGGAATGAAAACGATCCACTAGGATTCGTCTGAGCTATCCGGCTTGGGACCAGATGGCAACAGCGGAACCACTGCGAGAATGCCAAGAATCAATCCAGCTTCGATGCCGTAGGTCCAAAGATAATACTCACTTCGCTGATCCGATCT
>JAGWZB010000210.1 GCA_018969045.1 Planctomycetota bacterium
ATCGGCAACAATCCAAAAATATCCTCCGTCTGCCCACCCACCCACGCTCTCCAACCCAACGAGGCTACCGACTTTGCCATAGGCTCGCACGCAATCCAAGAGATACGCTCTGTAGCGTCTGCATCGAAACACTCTTGCAACTTGCGCATCGAGGGCCCCGCGACCCACAACGCAGAATCTTGGCCATTGCTGGCAATCGCCGGCAAGGCCCCGTCGATCCTGCTTGCTAAAACCTCATTGTCCTCAATCCCTGTCGGAGCCACCTTGGTATAGCCCATTCCATCGATGAGATACCTACCCCAAAAAGACTGGCCTCGAAAAGCATCGACCGACGCGATCAAATCGATGCGCCTGGGTCGATCCTCGATCTGTGCAACTTGGTGAGCAATCACGTCCAACGTATCGACAGCAACAACCGGAATACCCAACGCATAAGCCATCGCTTTGGCTGTGGCAACTCCGACCCTAAGCCCAGTGAACGATCCCGGACCCTGGACCACCGCAATCGCATCGAGGTCTTTGGTAAGCAACCCTAACTGAGTTAGCAACCTACCGATCGCTGGTGCTAAGGTTTTGGCAGACCCCGAACTTGGGTCCAAGCTTTCGGAGGTCGTAACGATTCGATCAATCAATTCCGGGTGATTCTGCAACTCTTCAAACGACAGGTCGGAACAGGAAATCGCAACCGACCCACTCCGACCCGAAGTTTCTAAAGAAAGCAGATTCAAACTCATCGACCAGCCATCGACTCCCAAGTGGATTTGGCAACCTGCAACGCCTCATCGATCTTCTCAGGGAGCTTACCACCAGCTTGGGCAAAGTCTGGTCGTCCGCCACCACTTCCACCTACGGATTGGGCAACCGGTGCGATCCACTTCCCTGCGCTCAAGCCTTGTTCAACCAGCGTTTGGCTCAATCCAGCCAGAAGCGTTACCTTGTCCGCATCGCTAGTCGCAAAGAGGATTGCAACTGGTTTGGCAGACTTCTTGCGGATTTGATCGATCCACTGTCGCATCATTGCTGGATTTGCACTGGGCACCTTGGCAACAATCAATGCGGTGGAACCGACCGATGGCGCCGATGCGATCAATTGATCGACATCCAGGACGCTCGCGCTGGACAAGTCAGAAAGCTGCTTGTGCAAGAGCGTCTCTTCGGCCAAGAGGGTCTCTATCCGCCCGACGACTTCGTCCAACGATACATTCAAGGCTCTGGCGGCTTGCCGAAGGGAACTGCGGACATCCAAATAAGGCGGCTTGCCCAAGGCAGATGGGCTTTGCCCACCGATCTTAGCAGGAGGCGTCTCGCCTCCGCCTGCCGATGTAGCGATCTTTTTTAGTTTGCGAATGGCTGTGATCAGCTCGACGGCGCGGGTTCCAAGTTGATCGATTGAGCACCCGAGTTTGCCGGCAGCCGCTGCGGCTTGCGCCTCGATCTTCTGACGATGCTCCAGGGCTTTGGAACCAGTCAAAGCCGTGATCCGTCGAACACCTGAAGACACACTTTCGTCAGAAAGAACTTCAAGCGTTCCGATCTCAGCGGTATTGCTTGCGTGCGTGCCACCGCACAGCTCGCGTGAAAAATCTCCCATGCTGACCATACGAACGGGGTCCGGATACTTCTCTCCAAAAAGCATCATAGCCCCAAGCTCCCTGGCTCGCGCAAGAGGGACTGTTTCCCAAGCAATCGAAGCCCCTTGAGCGATCCTCGCATTGGCAATCCCCTCGATCTCTTTAAGATCCTCGTCCGATAGCGAGTCCTGATGACTAAAGTCAAATCGCAACCAATCCGCATCGACCTTGCTACCCTGCTGCTGGGCATGCTTACCCAGTTTGGATTGCAACGCATGGTGCAAAACGTGAGTGGCCGAGTGAGCCCGTCGGATGGCATTACGGCGATTCTCATCAACCAACGCTTGAACGGTCTCCCCTTCCTTGATCGTTCCGCTGATCATGCGTCCATAATGAACGATCAAATCGCCACTTTTCTGTGTGTCTGTGACTTCAAATTTCCCGCTGGAAGTCTGCAAATTGCCTGTATCCCCAACTTGTCCACCGCTTTCGCCGTAGAACGGGGAACGATCGAGCACCACGCGTAGCAATTCACCTTGTTCATCGTTGGAAACAGAACTGACCAATCGGTCATCCTTGGGTTTGCCGACGATCACACCTTTGATTTGCGCCGGAGATTTGGTGGAAACATACCCCAAGAACTCCGACTGATGGAGAGCTTCCTTGAGCGTTTCAATCGGCCCGGTCTCAAAGAGCTCGATGGTACCTCCACCGCTGATGTCGCCGTGCTTGAGCATCGCTTCGCGATAACCATCCCAGTCAAAACTATAGCCTCGTTCGGCTGCGATCTGTTGAAACAATTCAGGCGGAACACCATGCGTTTGATAGAGGGTCGCAGCCTCAGCACCATCGACCATCGTGCTGCCTTTGCCCGACATGTCGGCGAACAATCGATCGATGCGATCGAGTCCAGAACCGATGGTCGCAAAAAAGTCAGCTTCCTCTCGCTTCATCACCCCTGCAACACGCTCGATCGTTTCTGAGAGCTCTGGATACGAGGCCTTCATCATCTGAGCGACAACCGGTACCAGTTGGTGCAAGAAAGGCTCTCGCAACCCGAGCTGATGCCCATCTAGAACCGCACGTCGAAGCAGCCTCTTGATCACATACCGGGCTTTCTTTGGCCCTGGATATACGTTCTCATGGATGGCGAACGTACAAGCCCTCACGTGATCGGTGATCCGACGCAATCGACGACCATCGTCGCTCTCGTAAGCATACTTGGTCCCGCAAACTTCCGCCGCCGCTTGGACAATCGGAAATAGAATGTCGATGTGGAAGTTCGTCGGCACTCCTTGCAACACACTGGCGGCGCGTTCGAGCCCCATCCCCGTGTCGATGTTCTTACTGGGCAAGGGTCGCAAGTTATCGGGTGGCTCTCCTACTCGGTTGAACTGGGTGAAGACCAAATTCCATATTTCGACGTTCTTGCCACCATCGAGTGTGTAATAGATTTCCGAACATGGACCACAGACACCATCGGGACCTTGACTCGGCGCACTTGCCGGCCAGAAATTGTCCGCTTCGTCCATCCTGGTAATCCGAGTCATCGGCAAGCCGATCTTCTCATTCCATATCTTGGCAGCCTCATCGTCGTCCTTGTAAACGGTAATCGTCAGTCGATCCGGATCGATCCCAAACCACTTCTTGTCCGTCAGTAGCTCCCAAGCCCAATGGATCGCTTCGGTTTTGAAGTAGTCCCCAAAGCTGAAGTTGCCCAACATCTCGAAAAATGTGTGGTGGTAAGCCGTCCGGCCAACGTTGTCGATGTCCCCGGTGCGCAAACACTTTTGGCAAGTCGTCGCGCGCGTGAAGTCCAACTTGACCTTGCCCAAAAAATGATCCTTAAACTGGTTCATCCCAGCAGGGGTGAAAAGAACCGAGGGATCCCAGGTCGGTACCAAAACGTCGCTAGCCTGGCGATGATGCCCCTTGGACTGGAAGAAAGACAGGTACTTTTCACGCAGCTCGTCAGTTTTCATAGTGATTGATCGTCTAAAAAAGTCGAGGTCCAATCGGCCCCTCTGAAGCCTTAAAGAAAGGGATAAATTTACCCGCAAATCCCTATCTCGCGTAGTCCTGCTGAGGCCAAGAAGCGTTAGGATATCCACCAAATTTGCTTAAGCTGTCCGGTTCGGTTGCGAAAACAACCCGGTCGATCCAAAGCCGTAGATTCCGCCGTAGATTCCAACGTGAAAGTCTCTGACATGTCCTGGGATGCGATCCAAGCCCGTTTAACAAGGCGCAAAACACTCGCTCAAATCGACCAAGAGCTCGACAAGCAATCCTCGCAAGGCCTCGTCCGCAGCCTGACACTCTTTGATCTGACCTGCTTTGGAATCGCTGCGGTCATCGGCGCAGGCGCTTTTACAACGATCGGCAAAGCCTCCTTCGATGGCGGTCCTGCGATCTCCCTGCTGTTTGTGATCACTGCGATCGCCTGCTTGTTCTCGGCGCTGTGCTACGCTCAATTTGCCTCTAGCATCCCGGCCAGCGGGAGCGCTTACACCTACGCCTTCGTCGCATTCGGTGAACTGACCGCTTGGATGATCGGCTGGAACCTACTGATGGAATACGCCATCGGCAACAGCGTTCTTGCCTTCGCTTGGTCAAGCTACTTTGTCAATCTGCTCGAAGGCATGCAAACTTGGCTCTCGCGCATCGGACTGAATTTCCAAATTCCCCAATGGCTCGTTCAAGACTATTACAGTTGCTCCGAAGCTACCGAACAAATCGCCGCTATCCAGGCAGCAGGAGGAACTCCCAGCGAAGAACTCCGCCGACATCTGCAAGCTTGGGAATCCGCACCAAGCCTTGGTGGTTATCTGAGCAATTTCAAGCTCATTGTCGATCTGCCCGCCATCCTGATCAACATCCTGATCACTCTCCTTGTGATCGTCGGTATCCAAGAATCCAAACGCGTTAGCAATGCGATGGTCCTTCTTAAAATGGCGGTCGTCCTGATGGTGGTTCTCGTCGGATTCTTCTACATCAAGCCCAGCAACTGGCAGCCGTTTGCCCCCAATGGCCTCGAAGGGGTCTTCAAAGGCATCGCAGGTGTGTTTTTTGCCTACATCGGATTCGATGCGATCTCGACAACCGCCGAAGAATGCAAAAATGCTCAAAGGGATATCCCTCGAGCAACTCTGCTGACCCTCCTGCTTTGCACAATCATCTACATCATTCTCTCGTTTACCCTCACCGGCATGGTCTCCTACCAATCTCTCAACGTCGATGACCCATTGGCCTTCGTCTTCGAGAAAGTTGGGTTACCCTCCCTGGTAGGGATCATTTCCCTAAGCGCAGTCATCGCGACAACCAGCGTTTTTCTGGTCTTCCAACTCGGCCAACCACGGATCTTTATGAGCATGGCTCGCGACGGCCTACTTCCAAAACGCTTTGCATCGATCCACCCCCGCTTCAAAACCCCCGCATTCTCGTCAGTCATCACTGGTTTGATGGTCGCTCTGCCTACCCTCCTGCTCAACTCGACGTTCGTGACCGACCTGGCCTCCATCGGTACCCTCTTTGCCTTCATGCTCGTGTGCGCTGGCATTCTGGTGTCCGATACAACCCAACCTAGCTCAAGCGGATTTCGAGTCCCCTATTTTCCAGGCCAATTCATCGTGCCAATGTCCTTCCTGGGCTACTGCGCACTGCTCCCAAGCCTTCCGCAGAACCACCAAATCCTAGGTGACTGGATGCCCGAGGGCATATTTCACTTCGATCGAGTCCCCTATGCGATCTTCCTTGCGGTCTTTCTGGGACTATCGACCGCTTCGATCCAATACCGATGGTCGGCAATCCCCGTCCTGGGTGTCGTAGTCAACCTCTATTTGATCGCAGGACTGGGTGCAGAAAACTGGATCCGATTCGGTATCTGGTGCGCCATCGGCCTGTTGATCTACGCCCTGTACGGATATCACAACAGCCGATACCGCAATCCCTAACACCAACCCAAGTACCCTGACACTAAGGGCAGACTCTGTGTGCCAGCCTACTGGGCAATTTTGAGCACTAAAACCGGAACGTGCGAAAAACGTACCACTCGTTCTGCGACACTTCCTAAGACCAACCTAGTAATCCCGCTTCGACCATGCGAAGGGATCACAATCAGATCGGCTCCAATGCTCTTGGCTCGCTCGACACACGTCGTTCCAGGATCCCCTATCATCACTTCCTTCGAGCACTGGGCATAACGAAGATCAGCAAACTCCTCATCCAAGGCTTTCTGCGTGTACTCCAAACGAACCTGATCGTCGATCGCTTCGACCGGAAATCCCTCAGGAGCAAGCGGAATAAATGTTGGCAACACATGAAGGATGTGAACCTGAGATGGCGAATCAGCTATCGCCAACGCCTTGTCTACCGCCACTTGGGAATGGGAGGAGAAATCGTAAGGAACCAATACCGCCTTGCTAATCGACCAAGCCATGGTTTATCCCTTTGTATCCGGAGAGAAACGAATCGGTACATTCCAACGTAATTTTACGCGTGTCGTCTCGGCCAAGTGTACCAAATCGCACTTAGAAATCCCGAATTTCGCCCCCCTGCGACATTCTTGCATAGTCCGAGCCGTCGTATACCATGACAATCTGCATATACATGGCCCGTTTTTAACCTCTCCACACAGGACTTCCTTTTATGCGAATGTTTTTAAAACTTTCTATTTGCTGCTCAGCAATGCTGGTCCACTGGATGACCACAACCACGACTCTTCAAGCCCAAGATCTCCCTTCGGCCGAAAGCACCATTGCGACCAAATTGCTAGAAGTCCCAAGTTACTGCGAAGGTGTTGTTTTCGACCACGCAGGCAAAGGATACATCTCCTGGGACAAAACATTGACCCAATTCCAACTCGATGGCACCAACCAAGTGTTCGCCGTTACCGGTGCTCCCAATGGACATAAAGTTCTTGCCGATGGATCTCACCTAGTATGCGATGCAAGCCAACATGCCGTACTGCACTTGGATCCCAACGGCAAACCCCTTCCACATGCTTCCAAAGAATGCGACGGCAAACCACTGCGAGGCCCCAACGACCTGACCTTGGATCCCCACGGCGGTTTCTATTTCACCGATCCAGGAGACTCTGGCAAAGACAACCTAATCGGGACGATTCATTACGTGGATACCGCCGGCAAAACCCACCTTGTCGCCTCAGGATTGGCTTTTCCAAACGGAATCGTTCTGACGCAAGACTCCAAGCGTTTACTCGTCGGTGAAAGCCAATTCAATCGAGTCCTCGAATACCCTGTCTTGGCCCCCGGAAAAGTCGGCCCGATGAAAGTTCTTGCCGACTTGCCAAAGAATGCAAGTGGCAAGTGGGAGGACAATCAACCCGACGGCATGTGCTCGGATGCCAAGGGCAATCTCTACGTGGCTCACTACGGGATGGGACAAGTCCAAGTCCTCGACCCAAGCGGGAAACTGCTCAGGTCCTATCGAGTTGGAAATCAACTCACAAGCAATGTGGCTTTCGGCGGCCCCAAACACGATCAGCTGTTTGTCACCGGTGCGATCCATACCGACGGAAAACCCGGAGCCGTTTACCGTTTGGATCTAGGCGTACCGGGCCGAGTTATCCTGCCTGCCAAAAAGTAGAATCACCTCGAATATCCACGGACAAAATCCCATGCAAATGGCTCTTCGTTTTCTATGTGCTTTCTTAATCGATCGCAGAGTTCTAGGTTCTCTGCGACGGCGGTCTTGTGCGATTCCAACAACTCCCCTAACGCCTGGTCGTCTTGCCCTGCTGAGTGCATCGCAGCGGCCAGGACAAAATGCGAAAACCAATCGGCTCTGGGATCCAAGTCCATCGCCATCTGAGCTTCTTTGATCGCTCTTTTACCTTCGATCAATGACTTGCTGGCTCGAACAAATGAGAGCAAGGCAAGCGCACGCCGAGCTTCTAGCTCCATAGGTTTTACGTTCACCAAAGCCTTCCACTCTGATTCGGACTGTGAATACTGATTTTGAGATGCCGCTATCCTGGCCTTGAGCCAGCGATCGATCGGATGCAACTGGGTCTGCTGGCTCAAAGACTGCGATTTCGTGATCGAAAGCATCAATAATTTAGCTTCCTTGTTTTTCTTGAGCGAGTACAAGATCGAGACCTTCGCCAATTGCGCAGTGACTTGCAATGAGTGCTTTACGATCAGGGCATTGTCAATTGCTTCCAAGGCCAGCTCATACTTACCCAGTCGTTCCAATAGAAGCGCTGTAGTGATAGTCGCTGCGAAATCCTGCGGATCCGCTTTGGCGAGTATTTCCAACCGAGCTTCGATCTCCGCCTGAGTGAATCGTCGCTCGGGATCCGAATGCGGCCAGTAACGCTCGATGAACTTATGCCAATCTGCATGCCACTGGCCCCAATTTTGATGAAGCAATTGGCCCTTTTGTATCGTTTCTACGCGTCGCTGAAAAACCGCACGCTGAGAGGAAGTCAATTGCTGCAATTCGATTTCATGTTTAGCGACGGATAACTCGGCTTTGGCTTTTCTTTCAATGAACCTATGAACGGGGTTGTACATTAAGCCATCTGCCGGCAGTCCGCCGGGTCTTGTCGTCGCATTGTAATCCTGAAGGAACCCAAGCGCTCGATGCTCGTAATCCAAAGCCTGTAACGCCGATTGCAGAGCAGAGAGTTGCTGCTTAACTGCTTCGGATTGAATCTTCTGAATTTCAAATTCAGTATCTTTTAGCGTTGATAAAACCGTTTGATACTCCTGAAACATCTGCCTACGTTTCTCCAGATATTCCGAGTAGTCTTTCTGAATCTTACCAATCCCCGAAACAAAATCGCTGTCTTGATTGGAGTCCATCAAGCCATTTGCTTCCTGTAGAAATACCGCCAATACAACACATCTAGGTAGCCATAATCCAAGCAGTAAGCCGAACAAAAGTCTGAGCATCATTTAAAACCCCCTCGACTCGAGTTCTTCTGAACCAGCATCTGGATCTGCAGTATGAGGATCAACATGAGACCTTCAAAATCTAAACAACTCAAACTTAGATAACAA
>JAGWZB010000211.1 GCA_018969045.1 Planctomycetota bacterium
CGCGGTCAGAATTGGACGCAGTTCAATCAGAATTTACCGACGGTGGCGATCCACGAAGTTGCGATCCATCCTGACAACGGAGAGATCGTGGTGGCTACCCATGGTCGCAGTCTATGGGCTTGTGACGTCAGCGGTTTAAGGCAGCTGAAGTCAGAGAACATCGGTAAAGAGATCGCTCTGTTTGACCCCGTGGACGTGACACGTTGGAGAAGTGATCCGGGGCGAGGCGGTACCAACCGTAGTTTCACAGGACAGAATCCTTCGTCTGGAGCGAAATTATGGTATGCGCTTCCAAACAAGGCCGAGAAGGTAGTTGCTAGGATAGAGAATATCGACGGCGAACTGATCAATGAAGTGACTGCAAAGGCAGAACCAGGATTGCATTTGATCACTTGGGATTTGACGCAGACCAATCGTGGCCAAGGCCGTGGACCCGGCGCTGGTGGATCTGGCGCTGGTGGACCCGGTAGCCTGTTTGGGGGTGGACGAGAAAGGACCGGTCGCCCTGGCGATGAAGCTACCGATCGGCCCGCAAGGACAGCAGATGACTCGTCTGAGCGGCCTGGACGGCAGCGACGTGGTCGGGGTGAGAATCCAGACGAAGGTGCCAATCCACCCGCGCAAGAGTCTGCTCCGAGCGGAAATCCTGCGGCGACCCAGCAGGAGTCGGATGCCGAAGGGCAACAACCGGCTAGTGTTTCGGAAGAATCGCAACCGGCTCAGGCGCAAAGACCTCAGGGCCCACGCGCAGGGGGGGCTGCAGGCGCGCCTGGGGCTAGGCCACCGCAAGGGTTCCAAGGATTCCGAGGTGCCCGGCCGGTTCCCAACGGCGTCTATCGAGTGCAACTGGTGGTCGATGGCAAAGTGGTCAAGACGCAATCGATTACCGTAAACCGCGATCCGAACTTACCGGAGAATGCGGTTGCCGATGAGCTCTACGAGTTGCAGATTCTCCTGGAAAAGCAGGCTAAGGAGAACAAGTATCAGAATAAGTCCAACGGGCGGGGCAACTACGGCGATGATTGATCGCCGACCGCGAGGTTTCACGCTCGTTGAGTTGCTTGTGAGCCTAGCGATCATCGGGATCATGGTAGGGTTATTGCTACCGGCGGTCCAAGCGGCTCGGGAGGTTGCAAGGCGGCTTGAGTGCTCCAACAACTTGCGTCAGATCGGGATTGCACTACAGAACCACACCGATGCTAGGAGAAGTTTTCCGGCATCGGGTTGGACGGTCGCTTCGCCGCAGAATCCGGCTGGAGCGTATCTTGGTTGGCAAGCCATCGCGCTGCCTTACTTGGAGCAAAACCAAGTTGCATCAGGCTACGATCACAGCAGTCATTGGTGGACCGATAGGAACTTGTTGGTAGGCCGGATTCCGCTTTCGGTGTATCAGTGTCCTTCGACACCGTTGACCGAGCGACCTAGTCGTTTGGTTGCCAAGTGGCCCCGCCCTGCACTGGTCTTGGACGGCCCGCTTGGTGCAACCGATTATGCGGCGATTATGGGGGTGCGAGCCATTATCGCTCCGCAGACTTATCTGTCCGCCGAGATGACACGTTCGGTGATGTTTAGAAATTCAGCGACTAGGTTCGCAGATATCCTCGATGGAACTTCTAGTACGGCGATGGTGGTCGAGTGTTCGGGGCGACCGGCGATTTTTCGCGAGGCCAAGCGGTGGTTGGAACTCAGTAGCGACCAAGGCAATGGGTGGGTTGATAGTGAAGGTGGATTTAGTTTGGACGGGTCCGACGCCAGTGGAACACGGCTTGGCCAAGGGCCGAGCCTGAGTCCTTATGCAATGAATCGCACCAACGAAAACGAGCCTTATAGTTTTCATCCTGGTGGGGCCCATCTTTTGTATGCCGATGGACATGTGGAATTCACGAGTGACTCGATCGCTTTGCCGATCGCCGCAGCGCTCATTACACGTGCAGCGAGCGATTGAGTGTTGGGGCGTGAGTTTGAGGAGGGCAGAAAGATAGGAGGGCAGAAAAATGGGAGGGCAAAAAGATCTAGAAAGATGGTTGATAAAAGGGTATGTCCAATAGTCCCTGTGACTCGATACTTTATCCCGTACAAGGAGAGTAATGAGTTATCTTTAAAAGGATGGAAACGCTGAGGATTCCGAGGCAAGCTACGGCATTCAAGCGAATATTTCCTTAGCCACTTTTCCGGAAACATCTGTAATCCGAAATTCCCGGCCCGAGTAGGGATAGGTCAAGGACTCATGATCCAGGCCCATCAATGCGAGAATGGTAGCATGCAGATCCGTCGTGTGCATTTTACCATCGACTGCATGCCTTCCTAACTCATCGGTTGCTCCGAAGCTATAGCCAGGCTTTACGCCTGCACCTGCGAGCCACATCATGTATCCTGTAATGTTATGATCGCGTCCGTCAGGACCTTGTGCATGGGGAAGTCGTCCAAATTCGCTGCCGAAGAGTACGAGAGTGTCCTCTAACAAGCCTCGTTGCTCTAAATCCTGCAACAAAGCTGCAACGGGCTGATCCACGGATCGGCACCTGTTAATAAGCCCATTGTGTAGGTTGTTATGATGATCCCAACCTGGGTCACAGATTTCGACGAACCGTACGCCTGCCTCACTTAAGCGGCGAGCCATCAAGCATTGTCGTGCGAAGCTGCCTTCGGGGCCCTCCTTCACTCCATAGAGGTCGAGTATGTGCTGAGGTTCGCTTTTGAGGTCTAGCAGATCGGGTACTTTCTGTTGCATCGTAAAAGCTTGCTCATACGACTGGATGATCCCTTCCAACGTATCAGGTGCTGTTGGTGTTTTGGCTTGTTCTCGATGCAACGCCTGCAGAAGATCGATCTGTTGGCGTTGAACCTTGGTTTCGATACTTGGCT
This sequence comes from Planctomycetota bacterium, assembly GCA_018969045.1. GTDB lineage: Bacteria > Planctomycetota > Planctomycetia > Pirellulales > Pirellulaceae > JBKCUI01. The sequence goes on from JAGWZB010000211.1 coordinate 2,866, forward strand.
TTAGATTTGGTAAAAATCCAGTGTCGCTGATTTTCGTTCCCTGGTAGTGTGCGGGCAAAAAAGCACTGCCGTAATTGATAGCCCCACCAAAATTGGGGGGAGGATTGATGGTAACGAAACCAGGTAATTCCTCGTTCTGCGTGCCTAAACCGTATACCACCCATGCGCCCATCGAGGGTCGAACTAACGTCGCGTTGGCGGCCCCTGTATGCAACTGAATAACGGCCTGAGGATGAGCAGGGGTATCGGTATGCAAGCCCCTTAAAAAGCACAACTTATCGACATGATGGGCCGCATGCGGGAACAACTCCGAGACCCAAGTTCCCGTTTCACCATATTGCTGAAATTTGAACTTAGAACTGACAAGGGTTCCTCCGCCAGCGCCGACTTTTCCATCGCTTTGTTGTAGCACTGGCTTGTATTCCCATGTATCAAGACTCGACATTGCACCTTCGAGAAAGACAAAGATGATCCTCTTGGCCTTTGCATTAAAGTGCGGCGGCTTTGCGTGTAGAAGACTAGATTCCTTTGGTTGCTGGGATCGGGCTGTTTTGCTAAGCATGCCTGCCAAGGCGACAGCACCAAATCCAGCTCCCGTATGACGAAGCAGAGAGCGACGACTGATTTCATTTCCAACTACATTGCCAATCACTTTTAAATATCCTTTATCGAGCTAGTTGCTGTTTAATCTTCCCGACCCTGTGGCTGGTGCGGGTATCCACGTTATCGAAATAGCCAAAGGCAAGAAATGGTTAGGGAACATATCGGAATTCTGCCGATGCGATCAATGCTTGCACCAGCGCTGTTAATGCTTCTTCGGACTCGTTGCTTGCTTCTTGTTTGACCACGGTATCGGTTAAGACTTCGGTGGGACGACCATCTTCGGGAGCTGCATCATTGGCTACGGTAGAAGAAGTCACGGAGACAGCTTTTGGGTTGTCCGATACAGGTACGGGGGCATGTGACGCCAACTCGGATCGGGATTCGGTAAGCGTTTTAACATAGTTGCTCAGGAAACTCTGTGCCAAGTGAGCCTCCTGCGGCGTGGGCGATCGCTGCAAAACCTGGCGGTAGATTCTTGAGACAAGTGGTTCGCTTGACCCAGATCCCTTAAGAGCATCTTTGGCGATTCGCAATGAACCTTCACGGACGAAAGGATCATTCAGCATAAATAGAGCTTGAGTAGGAACGGTGGTCACTTCGCGACTACCGGTGACCATTCCTTGCTCGACACCATCAAAGGTACTCAGCGAAACTGGTACGATTCCGCGAACCAAGGGGAGGTAAAGGCTGCGTCTCTTGGAGTCGTTGGCGAACTGAATTAAGCCGTTTGCGACTTCGCCATTGTTTGGTAGTTCGATAACCGGAAGTTGATGCGAGGGGACCTGAGTGGCAGGACCGGATTGCAATTGATAGGAGATGGCAAGTATCGTATCTCGAATCTCTTCAGCATCGAGGCGGCGTTGGGAGTGCTTCCAAATCCACCGATTCTCAGGGTCGATGACCAAGGAATTGGGGTCGTTGACCGACGCGAGTTGGTAAGCCCGAGAGAGGACGATCTTTCGAATCAGTTTCTTGATCGACCATCCATCCTTGACGAATTCAACGGCCAAATGATCCAGCAATTCCGGATGCGATGGCGTATCGCCAGTAACTCCAAAATTATCGACTGTCTTGACTAATCCTCTCGCAAATAGTTTCGACCATACACGATTGACGATGACGCGAGTGGATATCGGATTTTTGGGATGCGTTAACCATCTGGCCAGTTCCAAGCGTCCGCTCCGATCGCCCGAGATCGCTTCGGCAGGAACGTGACTCAGGAGAGTAGGAAATCCGCGAGGAACCGTCGGTCCACGTTTCTCTGCCTCTCCACGAATTCGAATTTCTGTATCCCCTACCTTTTTCGAATCACGGACTCCGATGGCGACTGGACCGCTCTTGGCAGGATCGGTCAGGGCGACGACCTCGGCTTGTGCCTTTTGCATTGCCTGTCGTGCCTTGCGTAGTTTCTCGGCGTGCTCAGGACCTTTCTCCTCTTGCTTGACATTGTCGCGAATCGCGATGAAATCCGATCTTAATTTCTCGGCTACTTTCTTCTTCTCATCGATGATCGCTTGTTTTGCTTCATCGATTTTTTCAACGGGTGTATCGCTGAGTGAAATGAGTCGGTTCGGGACATAGTAGGCAAGTCCGGATCCCCCCATTTGATTTCGCAAGCCATCGCATAACTCCGTGCTGGCGAAGATCCCGGCGAAGGCGTAGTAGTCTCGAGTGGAGATCGGATCGAATTTATGGTCATGGCAGCGAGCGCAACTGATGGTCAGCCCCAGTACTGCTTTCGAGACCGTATCGATCTGCTCATCGACGTTATCCATGTCATAACGTACGGTGAAACGTTGGTTGACGTCCTTGACGCCCAATGCTAGGAATCCGGTTGCAATAAGTTGTTCTTTTTTCTCTGCGATGGAACTGGCAGGTAGTAGGTCGCCTGCAATTTGTTCTTGTAGAAATCGATCGTAGGGCTTGTCCTTTCTGAGCGACTCGATGACGTAGTCACGATAACGCCACGCGTGTGGGTAAGGAAGGTTTCGAGCCGAACCTGTGGACTCGCCATATCTTGCTACGTCCAGCCAATGTCGTCCCCAACGCTCAGCGAATCCATCGGACTGCAGTAAACGATCCACGACTTTTTCATAGGCGTTTTGCGATTCATCAAAAAGATACGCGACGAGTTCATCGTCTGTGGGTGGCAAGCCGGTAAGATCGTAATAGATTCGTCGTAGGATCTCGACTCGCTGCGCATCTCGCACTGGTATTACGCCGACCTGTTGCCATTTAGCGGCGATGAACCGATCAATGTCGGTGCGTGGCCAATTGGCAAAGCTGGAATCATTTCCTAATTCTGGAACTGTCGTTGCCGAGATGGATTGCCATGCCCAATGACTTGCCAGCAGCTCCGAGTGAACCATTTGTCCATCGAGCGTTTGGTCGATGTCGCTCGGTACGATGAGCTTCGGCCAAATAGCACCTTCCTCGATCCATTTCTTGAGGTCATTGATTTGGGCCTCCGTGAGCCGGCCATCGGGTGGCATTGATTTCTTGACATCTGGATGGGTCACTCGTTGAATCATTAGGCTCTGATCGACACTACCGGGTATAACTGCAGCACCAGACTTCCCGCCATCGAGCAAAGCTCGGTAGTCATCTACTCGAAGACCGCCAGCTTCTTTGTGGTCTTGGGAATGGCAGTTGTAGCAATGCTCAACAAAAATAGGCCTGATCTTTTTCTCGAAAAACTCCAGCCGCTGCTCATCGTCTACTTGCTGTGCCCGGAGAGTTCCGCAGGCTAAGGTGCCCGCTAGCAGTATCAAGCTAAAGGTCCAGTTGATCCGATTCCACGAACCAAGCGTCCAATCGTATATCATTTTTTTAGGCCCTTTGGTCTTCAAATCCCCAATGTTCTGATTCTTCATTTACTGGATCCCGCAATCTCTAATGAGACGTTGGTACCGGGCACTTCTAGAGTCCAACCAGAGAGTTCAAAACTCAAATACTTAGGATCGATCTTTCTGGACAAGAGTGTTTTATGTTCGAAATCATCATCAGAGATCAGGAGTCGAACCCGGTACTTTCCTGCTGGAGCACCTCGATGTATCTTACCATCGACGAGGGATTCGATAGCAAATTCTCCAGACTCTGATAATCCTCCGTAAGCAACCAGCTTTGGGTCGGACACAGACTGCAGTTCTATCGAATCGGATGAAAATTTAAGATCGGGCGACTCGCGGTGGATCACCTTCCCATTCAAGGTTGGATAATTCGAACCAGAGCAACCAAGAGTAAAAATTAACAAAAAAATCAGTGTGTACAAAACATTCATTTGAAGTGTCTGCTCTACTCGGGAAGTGTCACGATGTTTCCATCGTTTCTGATGGCAAGATTCGAAAGAACGGCTAAATCTGTCGTATTGGATAAGGCCTGGACACTGCCATCGGCAAGGATGAATTGGCACAGACCCGCATGCGCGGATCCAAAACTTGAGTTTGCAAATGGGTTTGTTTGTGCATCGGGTGGTAGCAACGGACGGGCTTCGGTCACCGATCCATTCACGTAGAGTCCCATCATTCGACGGTGCGTATTTCTCACAGCGCTAAAGGCACTGCGGTCCTCGTTTTTTCCGCGGAGGGAATTTGGACGGATGTGCTTTTCACCAAAGAGAACGGTAGTCGAGGTCCCGTCCGTGATACTTGCAAATCGGGTTTGATACTTCCATTTGGCTAAGTATGGTTTTCCTGCAGCATCGACGGTGATTTGCTCGGGGATCGCAGGTATGATCGCACCTCTTGAATTAACATACAGGGCGGCAGTCCCAAAGCATGCGGCGTAGTCCGTCAGGGCTCCACCGGGGTTGGCGAAGTCTCCGGTGCTCAAGACCGCTGGCGGCCGAGATGGGCAAAGATAGGTTGCGACTTGGTTTTGATAAGCCAGCGGTGGCTGATCAGCCATTTGGTAATGGATATCGATCAAGTTGTATTGATTTGAGCCTTCTAAGTACGGAAGCAGCAGTGCTGGCCAGGTTGCCCAGCTATTGAGGGCATCAGAATTGTCTCCGATGAACCCAGGGGGTAGGTATTTCGATGCCGATTCGAAATTGTGTACCGCAAGTCCGATCTGCTTGAGATTGTTCGAGCATTGCATTCGTCGTGCAGCTTCTCGGGCAGCCTGAACGGCTGGCAAGAGCAGACCCACCAGAATGCCGATAATCGCGATTACCACCAGTAGCTCCACGAGCGTGAAACCGAATCGCATACTCTTCATACGACGCATTTTCTTCCCCTTGAACGATAGGCTTTAGATTCATAGATTGGTCGGCATTGCATCCGACGATGGCGTTGTATTGCACGTGGCGTGCCAAACCGAAGGGACATGCAGTCGAGCCCACTTACCAATGGAATTACGAGGCATGAGCGAAGATGGTGTCGATCCTTTTAGGGCCGGCTAGCGAATATCACAGGGATGGATCCGGGCCATAATATTTGATGGATCGCTTCAATTGAGAGCCAACGAAAGCATGATGTCGAGGAACCAAATATAGAGATTCGCCCCCAAATCATTGTCCATAGCGCTGACGGAGTTTTCGCAATTCGAAAAGGGCCATGGAAATGGGTTGAAGGTATCCCAGAGGGTGCAATCAATCAAGATGCAAACAATCGCATTGACAATTTCAAGCCCCAGTTGTTCCAGCTTGAGCAAGACCCCAGCGAGTCCAAGGACGTATCTGAAAGCTATCCAGAAATCGTAGCTGAGCTAAAAGCACTGCTAAATAGTAACCGTTTGGGTGGCTACAGCAGGGAAATCCCGAGCGATCAAGAAGTCCAAGCGGCCGTGCTAGCGGCACAATCTTCAAAGGGTGCAAGCAATCCTACCGTTGAATCGATTGCTGCTTGGCCAGACCCCTTAACTGCAATCCCTGTTTCTCCTTGGAATGTCGTTCGTGGTGAGTGGCGGGTAAGCGATGGTGGACTATTCGTTACATCAGCCGCTCGCCAAACTGCAGCCATTACAACCCCTGCCCTGACTAAACCCGACATCGTGATCGATTATGAGGTTTACCTCGATGGAGCGCAGCGTCAAGCCGTACGCTTGGACCTCGAAGGCAATCGTTCCTTTCGATTCGATGTTTCGCCGACTGGTATATCCATT
>JAGWZB010000212.1 GCA_018969045.1 Planctomycetota bacterium
TGATCTGATCTTTTAAGTCCTGAATGCAAATCGTCAACTCATCGGCATCGGCCTTCTTTACCAGTTCGATGAATGGCTCGATTTCTCGGTTGTTGCACTCGTCTTGAAGTCGATCTCGCAGCTGCTTGCGATCCGAGTCAAGCAGATGGAATTGGCGTGAGTTTCGAGCCAGTTCCAGCAGTCGCTCCTGGGTGCCTGCCTCCGCATGTTCGATCATTTCCTGCATTTGTCGTTCTAGATTTGCGTATTCCTTTTGCGCACTTTCCAATCGCTCGCGGGCCAAGTCTCTCAAGGGCTCGATCGAGGCACGGTTTGCTTGGTCCTTGGTTACCTGATTGCCGTAACGTTCCAAGAATCGCACCTTGGACTCGGTGCTGGATTGGGCTGCCAGTGGATCTACCGATTCGGGATTCTGGCTAGATAGCCATTCCCATGCAACCGCGACGGAGGCTTCATAGTGACGGACCTGTTGCTCGAACTGGTCGATGGCGGTTTGAATCGATTCCATCTGATCGGTCGTCAGCTGCAAGTCGCTGATTTGCTCGAGGATGATCTGGACCTCGACGGGCGTTGCCTTCGGGGGCAAGGCGATCGAAGCTAGCGCCTCCCACCATTGCTTTTTTAATTCCGCGAATTGATCCTCTAAGCCTTGCAATTCGTTGGAATGATCATTGTAATCCTGCTGATCGACTTGGCGTTGCTTGCGTACCGCTTCGGCCCTTCCCTGCTGCATACTCGCTTTCTGCAGCACCGATTCGGCGATCGCAATAAGCGTATCAAAACTCTCTTGATCCGACGGGTTTACACCGCATTCTTTGAGCCCTTGGATCAAACCTGAAGTCCCTTTTTCGATCGCCGACCGGATTTGCTCGATGCGATCTTTCTTGTCCAAAAGATCTTTTGCTTCGTGCTGCAAGTGCGAGACTGCCTGCACCCACTCGATTGCTTCGGCAGGCCCAGCAGCCGAGATCTTGTGGGCGTCTAGGAATCTCTTCCAATCGACCACGCTGACTTCGAGCTGGGACTCAAGCTGCTGGATTTCTTGCGCCGATTCATCCATCAAAGCCTTCAACTCGTCGATCGACTCGTGCAACTGCTCATGCTGAGCGACCAATTCAGCTTGGTCGAGCAACTCGGCTGCGATTTCGTCCGCCGATTCCTTACCCAGCAAGTAGGCTTGCACCAATTCGTTCCAACGCTCGGTCGTGCCGGTGCGATGCTCGATGAGCAGGTCAAAGGCCTGGTCACGAGACTGTTTGCTTGACTCCCACTCCTGCTTACTTGGTATTCGGGACTTCTTGGCCTTGCGATCCAAATCGCGTTGCTTTGCCAAGTGCTTTTTGGCGTTGCTCTCGAGATCGCTTTTTGATTTCTCGATCGCTTCACGCATCTTGTCAAGTTCCTTGCCCCACCGATCGATGGTTGCCGGGCTGGCCAACGAGTACTGGACGAGCCCTTCGATGGACTGGACCGCGATGTTCCATCGCTGCATTCCATGTTCTATACGCTTGTGGACGCTTGCGCAGTGTTGCTCTAACTCTTCCAACTCCTGGATTCGGCTTGCCAATGGTCGAACCGCTTGCACTCTTTGGGCTAAAAGACCAAGAGACTGCGCGTCGATCTGTACCTCCAGGGCATCGGCCTGTGGCTCAAGCCGTTTTTGAAGCTTCAGCAATCGGAGCTTGGCGTCGCTAATCTGCTTGTCAAAATCCTCGTACCGTTTAGCGAGTGTCTCAATCCACTTCTTTTGCGATGTGGGGATGGGTTGTGACTCCAGCCGAATGCGCAAGGACTCTATCGATCCGATCTGCTGCCATTTCTGCGAAGCTTGATTTGCAAGTTGTTCTCGCTGGATCTTAAGTCTAGGTAGCTCTTGGATCGCTTGCTGATACAAATCCAATCCCGAAGTCAGTTTATCAACGCGTTGGTCTTGTTGCTGGCACCATGGGTTCTGGGGTATCTGCTGCAGCTTGGTCTGGTAATTCTTGAGCTCAGCTTCGATGCCTTCGATACCGACGCGTTTCTGGCCCAATTTCTTGTGAACTTCTTGAACGCAGAGTTCGAGGTCTTCGGGGAGTCTGGACGTCTGGCCAAGCGCTTCGATCTCTCTATTCCTTTCGAGATAATTTCGGACCACAGGTATCGATCGGCAGATACGCTCGGCTTCTAGCAGCTTTCGCTTGAGGGTGTCTTTGTTGTTTTTGAGCTCCTGGATTTGCTCTCTGGCTTGTGCAAGCTGCGTGTCGATACGCCGCCACTGGTCCATCGATAGCGAGTTTTGCTTTTCCTGATCCTTGAGGCTTTTGTACTCTTTTAGCTTTTCAAACAGCTGGCCTTTGCGACCACTTTTGGCGTAGATCTCTTCGATCTTGGAATCCAGCCAAATCCTTTTTTGCTGTAGATTTGCGATCCCTGAGGCGCTTGAAAACAAGGCTTGGCCGGAATCCCCACCCCCTTGAACCAACTCCTGACCACCCTCTCTGAGGCTAAAGTGATCCAATCCGAACATTCGCAAGAATTGATCCTGCGGAATCCTTGGTAAAAACTGATGCCAAAGTGAAAGCGGGACTTCATCGGAAGTCTCAGCATACGTCAGCGTGGCGGCTTTAGCCTTGCGACGAACGCAGGAAAGGAACTTGCCATCGCGATTCTCAAGAGTCGCGCCAACCCGCAAGGCCTTGTTCTCGTGTAGGAAATTGTCGTCGGTGCGTTGTGGGAATCCAAACAGAAACGCAGTCAAGGCGCGCAGCGAGGTGCTCTTACCAGCTTCATTGGGACCATAGATCATGTGCAAGCCCAAGTTGCCCTGCGACAGATCGATGCTGCGGTTGGTGAAGTGACCGAAGGCGATTAAATCCAATTGCCGGATTCTCATCGGACCTCCTGGCTTTGACTTCCAAGCAACTCAAGCAACCGCTCTTTGGCCAGTTCGACCAAAGACGCTGAACCATCGAGGTACTGGTCCAACTGCTCTGCTCGCAGTTCCGCTGGCAATTTACCCCGCAAGTCCTCCATGTCGAACTGGATCTGCCGCAGATAGTCTGGATTGGCTTGGGCCTGATGAAGCACTTCCAAAATCGATTCGACCGCTTCCTCAGATAGACCCGGAGTCTGCTCGATCTGGCTGGGCAATCGTGTGTTGCATACCACCTTTTCAATCCAAACCCCATCGACCGACAAACCCGTTGCAACCGACTGGCACTCCTGCAAAATTCGCTCCCGCTCGATCCGTAGTTTGCGATGCAGTGGACTTTGCCCTACAAGCTCGATGCGGATCGCAAGCAAACGATCTTCGGAGTTGTCGATGGTCTGCTGCAACTTGCTCGAAAACAATCCTGGAAGATCGTCCAAATGGCTAATCGACTCAACGTCCAGGCTGACTGTTTCCCATCGCAAGACATCCAATGGTTTGAATTGACTGTTGATCTTGGAATTATCTGAGACGCTGATCAGGTAGCACCCTTTGGCTCCGGTCTCTTTGGCATGTCGACCTTGGATGTTGCCCGGGAAGACGACCCAGGGATCTTCGCACAGGACTTCTCGTTTATGGATGTGACCAAGAGCCCAGTAATCGTAACCTCGGGTTCGAAGGCCATCGATCGTGCATGGAGCATAGTTCTCATGGCCTTCGCGACCTGTGCAACTGGTATGCAAGAGACCGATGTTGAACCAGCCTGGAATCTTGGCTGGGTAACGCATCGAAAGATCCTCGGTGACCGCTTGGGTTGCGAAACTTTGACCGTGGATCGCAACCTCGATCGCTTCGATCCGCTGGGTGGTTGCCTGGCTGGACTCGAACATGTGCACGTTGTCTGGATAAGGCAGCGAGCGGGTCATTTTGTTTTCGGCATCGTGGTTGCCAGCGATCAGATAGACAGGGATTCGGCTATCGCGAAGCTTGGCCATCTGCTTGACAAAGAATTGTCCGGTAGCAAAGTCTTTCCAGTTTCCATCGAAAACATCTCCCGCGATCAACAAGAAATCGACTTTTGAATCGACTGCCAGTTCGACGAGGTTCTCTAGCGCTCGCCGGGGTGCAGATCGCAATCGATCCGCAGGGGCTGAATCATGCCCGCGCAGACCCACCAAGGGACTATCCAGATGGATGTCAGCGGCGTGAATGAATCGAAACATAGCGGTTTTGTGACTAAGGCTTCGGGGCCGGTTGCTGTGTCTTCATGTAACCGATCAACGAAGCCAATTCGATATCGCTGATGAGTTCTTCGAAGTTCCCTGGCATCAAGGATAACTTGCTGATCTTTTCTTGCTCGATCTGGGTGCGAGGGACTCGCTGCGATTTACCCGCTTGGTCTATGATTTCCAGGGAGTTGTCGGTGCGATCGAGGATCAATCCCGAAATCGTTTCTCCATCCTCCATCAGTACGTTGGTGATTCGAAATGCTTCGTCCACATTTCGGTTGGGCCAGAGAATGTCTTCGCACAAACGATCGATGGTCCGAACCACAGCTCCGTCGAGCTGCGGTCCGATGACTTTACCTTGTCCTGAAAGCTGATGGCATGTAGCACAACGTTCCTGGAATACACGTTTTCCAACGTCCAAATCGACCATGGCCTTTCGGACCGCTTCGGCTTTGGCCTGCACAACCGTCGCCCGAGCCGTATCGCTTGGTCCCTCAGGTTTCAGATCGGCAAGTCGGTTTGCTGTTTCGGCTGGGAGTGACTCCCACCACGAAGCTGGCAAAATCCTCAGCGTGTCTTTAGACAATGCCCCGCGACGGATCAGGCTCTCGATGAGTTCATAAGAACTTCGATGCTTGGACCATCGCAAAACCAACTCTTCCTGAGCAGCGGCATTGGCTCGTTTCCCGAACGCCTCGGCCAGGCCTGCAAGTGTCTGGTTCGACCCCTGACTCCAATTCCATCCAAACCGCCACGGTTTGCCCTCCTTGGTTACCCCCGGTTTATCAAGCAAATCATCCAAGCCTCGCTGGACAATCAGCAAGACCAATTCCGAGAGCACCGAGTTTTCCTGCCCTTGCACCCATTGTTGCAAGTTCGCTTTACAAAACTGATCCAGCCTATCGGATTCCATGAGCTTTGTCCATTTGGCCATGAAGTCCGCTTTCTCGGAGGTGTTTTGGGCCACTACCGAAGCCCCAAAAATCTCAGCCATCTTGAGCAAGGCTTCGTATTGATCTCTCAAGCTTGATCGCATCAAACCCGATTCGGACACATCGGCAATCGCGATCCATGCATAGCTGTCTAACCCGCAGGAGTCGACGACTTCGATCCGAATCGCTTGACCTGAATATTCGCTAGTGTCGACTAAAACGAACTTGGCAATGTCGTTGCGAGGTGCATAAGTCCGATGCACTTCGGTCCATTCGCTTGTCTTGGGGTTGGCTAGTAGGACTCGGACGTAGTTTTCTTTGCGGTCTTTCTCGTCGGGTAATCCGTCATGTCCAGCAACCCAGAATGAGAGTTTTTCAGTAGCTACGAAGGTACCGCTTGTCCAAGTTCCGGTGTATCGTTCGGAGAGTCCTAGGCTGCTCCAGAAGGGAATTTTGTCGCTGGGTACTTGATCGGGATTGGGGTGAGTGTTTGCTTGAAGCAAACGGGGTTCGATCGGCCAAGGCCGATGGTCTTTACCGCGAGCGGCCATCGAAGTCCACCCGTAGAGCTTGCTGTTTTGCTGGCTCGCTTGGGCCAACCATTGGTCCACGGCATCCCCGAGCGATTTCATTCCTAATTCAACGAGGATCGGGGAGAGTTTTCCGTTGCGATTTTTCTGGGACTCTGCGATCAAGAGGATCTGCTGGGCCTTGGATAGCCGGTCGGGTACCATCAGATCCACCAAGGTCAAAACGCGCGGGATTTGGGATTCATCCACACTGGTTGCGACATCCAAAAGGGCTTGTTTAAGCCATCCGGTTTTAGGATCCAGTGCTGCTTGGTTGTTGGCTAGTTTGGTGGAGGCCTTGACGATCAACTCCAGTGACCACGAGGCGGCCTTGGGGTGACGTACCGCTTGGAGGACTTTGAGCAAGTCCTGGGTTCGCTGTTCGAATTGCGCCTCGGATATGCCTTCTGGAAAGAGTTCTTCAGATGGAAATCGATCGGATTGTTTTGCGGCTCGGCCCATGAGGTCGCGGGCCGCGATCCAGTGGGCTTGCTTGAGGATTGCATCTCGATCATCGAGACTGGGGATTTTGTCTAGCAGCGCCACGACATCGGAGACCAAACCGATTTCGCCCAGGCGTTCGACGCCAGCAAGTCGCTTCAGGGCTACGGAGGTGTCCGAGGGTCTAGCCACAAGAGCCAGCGTTGCGAGGGCTTCTTGGCGTGTGAGTTTGCTGGGGTCACTGGCCGAGTCTTTTGCGTGATCATCGGCATTGGCTGGATCATTGGCCAGGCAGCGAATTCGCCAGATGCGTCCGCTCTTGCGATCCCGATCGGGGTGATCCAATGGGACTTCGTAGTGCCCGATGATCTTGTTGTAAAAATCAGCGATGTACAGGCATCCATCGGGGCCAAATTGCAGATCGACTGGTCGAAACCATGGGTCATCGCTGGTAAGTAGATCAGGCATCTGGATCGCTTTGGCCGTTGCTCCAAAGTACTCGAGTCGATTGCGATTGATGCGGCATGTCATGACATTGCCGCTCAGAAGATTGGTTTGGAAACTCTCCGGGAAGGCACGATGGTTGACATACGCGACACCGGAAATGGCGGTACTGCCGTGGAGGTGTTCCATGGTCGAGGGGATAAAGCCCAGTCCATCGTGAGGTCGACCGAAACTTGGATAGCAGCCCCCTCGCACTAGTTGAGTGATCGGTTTGCTGTGGCAATCGGCAGTGAACCAAAAGCCATGCTTGTCCCTGGTCATCCCGAATGGATTGACTTGGCCTTGGGTGTAAAGCTCTACGCGAGATCCGTCTGGTTTGAATCGAAAAACGTTTCCGCTGGTCAATTCGATTTTGTGGCCATCGGTTCCCTGAAGTTTGGAGACGTTGTTAAAGCCGTGGCAGGCGTAGATCCATCCATCGTGACCATCGCGAAGAGCGTTGACCATACCGTGGGTATCTCGTGTGGTATCAAAGGGGCCCAGGATGACTTTGCGTTCGTCGCAGATGCCATCGCCGTTTGTATCGCGTAGGTGATAGACATTCGGGATCGAAAAGGCGATTGCACCGTCTTGATATGGGAGAACGCCAATGGGGATATTGAGTCCATCGGCAAAGGTCGTCTTGGATTCGTAGGATCCATCGTGGTCTTTGTCTTCCAAGACAACGATCGCATCGGCTGCAGGCTGGGTGTCGTTGGCAGGGAAAGGGTATAGGACGCTTTGGGTCAGCCACAGGCGGCCTCGGGTATCGAACGCCATATTCATGGGTTTGGCGATTTGAGGTTCGCTTGCGACCAGTTCGACGACGAACCCCTTTGGAACATGAAAGCCTGCTTGTTCATCTTGAGCCGATCGCCACTGGGAAGCTCGAATCGTTTGGCCATACCACTCGGATGGCGAATTTGGTTCTGCCGGCTTATCTGGCGTCGGGGAGTCCTCGGCACGAAGCGCACAGGTCCAAGCGACCGAAAGAATCGCAGGACTAAGTTTAAAGATGGTTTTCAGAAAACTCATGGCAATGCAATACAAGAGGGGTAAGGAACCATTTCTCAGTGCTCATTGTAGCGACCCAATACGATTAAATCATGCTCTAAGAAAATGCGGGCTCTGGATGTCGTCGGGCTTGAGTCCGACGCCACGGCAACCGTCGGTGATCACTGACGTTAAAAACCCTTCTTGAACGGAATCCAAAACCGAATGCATCACGCAGTAATCGGTAGCCAACCCCATGATTCGGCACAACCAGCGAGCTATCGTCTTTTGTTGTTGATGGTCCGCTTCAGGAGCACCGCGCGATCGGAGTTTAGATCTTCGCCAGGCAAGAAGCCTACTGGGACGGTCCGATCGATGATGTAGAAGCCTCGTTCGCGTTCGGGTTCACCTGCCGAGTTGGTGTATTCTTTTCCAAAGCCGGTAGCAGGATCGTACTCAAAGAGTGCGACGGTCACCCACATGGCAAAGACGTTCGACTGGTCGGTGGTAAGGTTCGAGAGTCGCATGGCTCGCTGATACCTGGTAAACGCGTTTTGTCTGGATTCGGCCAGTTCTAGCGCACTGGTCGGACCGGGCACACTGGTCTCGGTATTGGCAAGCGAATAGGGCGAGAAGAGCAGGTTGCCTGAAGTTCCCGAGTTAGGCTGCGTGGTTCCAGTAGGATTTGGGACCAAGGACCGCAACGTCGTCGATTCGCTTGCAAAACGACCTCGCTGCAGCAATTCTGGCCGACGCGAATTGTCTTGACTCTGAGCGAAGGGATACAAGTTCGTCGCTAAACCGGAACGATAAGCTCCAGCGAACATGGTCGGATAATTTGGATCCATGCCGGTGAAGCTAAGTCCCAGGCTGGATGAATTGCTCCCCATGAATCCCTTGCGGTTTAAAAAGAACTGGGCTGCAAGGCCGTTGGACCCGGTACTTCGTTCCTGAGTTCCAGTGAACAGGTACTCTAAGCCTTGAAGGACTTTGGGAGAGCCGATCGTA
>JAGWZB010000213.1 GCA_018969045.1 Planctomycetota bacterium
GAGATCACTTTGATCGATACGACCACCTTGCAAGTGGTCCGCCAAATACCAGTGACTCCTGGTACTAGACTCGGATTTATCGCATCGAGCAAAACGCCCGACGACCCATATCTTTACTACATCCGCGAACGAGAAAACAGCAACTCTCTGGACGCGAGATTCGGCCGAATGGATCTTCGAAACCAAATGTGTGAAGAACTCATCGGATGCCAATTCTTGGACTGCCAGATCTCTCCTGACGGAAAATCCATTTACACAAAAACTCACACAACTGGCACCAATAAATGCGAGTATGCCTACGGTAGCTGGGATGACTTTCGAAGAAAACACTACGACAGCCGCAGGACTGTTCAGATCACAACACAAACCGGTACGAGCATCCGACTTCTTGGAAAAAAGGTCGCCTTAGAATCCACTTACTTGGAACCTTCGTACGGAGGGCGAATGGAACTGGCACTTCGAGAGGTAAGCCAAGCGGAATTCGAACCCTTGGCTCGTAGTGACAGCAAGCCGCTGGCGTTGGGATTGTCGGATTCAGGGTTTGTCGTCGGTTCAACAACCACCGGAAAGCCCTATGTCGATTTCCGAGTACCAAGATCTCTTGAGCGATCCAAACAAGAAATCGACAACTCTATCAAATCAGATCTCAGAAACCGTAAACGGTATGGAACCCAAATCGGCCATGCGCATGTAGATGGCTATGTTGATGATCAGCGCCAAGTGGCATTGGCGGCGATCGATGACTATCTGATGCTCTTTGCATTCAATGCCCTGGACTTACCAGAATCTGACCCGCTGGATCTGTCGATCGACTTTCCGACGATCGCTTCGATCGATGAACCACTTAAAGTCAACATCCCACAGAGTGCTTCGGAGAATGATGTTGAGTTCACATTTAAGTTCCTTTCTAATGTAAAAGGTGGTGCCAATCAGTCAGCGATCGAATTGCCCACGTTTTCCGACAATAAAATTTGCTGGACTCCCGGTAGAAATCTGATCGGAAAACAAGATATCTTGATCACCGCCACACTCGGTGATGATCGCAGGAGTTGGATCTGGCCTATCGATATCGGATACCAGGGCACCGAGGAACTCTTTGATTTTTATGTTCAAGGAATTTCAGGAAGTCCTCAATCAAAACTGGCTGTCGTCTGGGGGATAGCCCATCGGGACGTTCCGATCCGTTATCCACAAGACGGCCAAGCCGCTAAAAAGGTCGATGCATCATTCCTTGCAACCTACGATACCGTGAATCGAAAGACCCTAAACCGGATTCAACTCCCTTACGATATCGATGACGCTACACTGCACCCGACTGGTATCTATGCTATTTCGAGCAATTCCCAAACGAGCACCGTTAGTGTTAATCAATCACCAGGACGACTCTTGCGATTCGAAATTGAGTCGCTCAAACGTATCGGTGCCATGCCTCTTAATTTATCCAACCCTTTAGGGGAATTATCAAGTTTTCAAATACAAGCTCAAGGTACCAATGAGCTTGCTGTGCTCTCTAAACCCATACTTCTGGATCCACATCGAGTTGCCTCGGTTTGTAGCGATTACCGGATCGCAATCCCCGAGCTTAACCTACTAGCAACCTCATATCCCCGAAAATTCCGTATGCGCAGCTTAGACGCATCAAGCCCGATCCAAGACGGAATTCTATGGGACAAGTCGCTGGGGGTTCCAAAGCTGCTTATTGATCCAAGCGAAATTCTCGATACTTTTGGAAATAACAACAACGACACATCGCTTTGGGAAAATATTTATTGGCCATCCAAAAGGAAACTACCTGGCACTTATGTCTCCACAGCCAAACTGCAAGCACGCGCGACGAGTCGAGGAATTTACCTCTACTCCCCTGAACAGAATCCAACGATCAAGAAGTTTGAGCCTGTGGCTGTTATCTCTTTCCCAAAGCCCGACGGTTCAGACAATTCTGTAAAAGGTACCACCGACGAATTCGATCAAGTAATTAAATCCCACGAAATCGAAGCTCAATGCGGTGCATATCTGTATGCGACCTCCGCAGGGCGATTGTTCCGAATCCCAGTCCGATCACTTCCAGAGGCACCCGATGTATTTGCCTTAGAGGAAAAACAAGATCATTTCGTCTTTAGAGCCGGAGAAAAAGTAAAATGGAACTACTCAGCGCCGGGAGCAACAAAGTACTCATTGCAAGTGTACTTGCACATGAGACGCTCCACATGGCAAGGCCTCGAGTACGACGATAGTCCGTCCAAAAAGCTGATCGATTTGCAGTCCAATGATGGACAATTTGAATTTGAAATTGAGAAAGAAATGGTGATTGATGCCGTATCGAATTACCTCAAAGTGTATTTCATGAATCCTTCATTCAGTTTGATAGAGCTCATTGGTCTGATCGACATCATGGAACGGCCTTACCGAAGGCTAACTGGCAAAATGCCTACGACAGTACCGGCTGTTGTAACCTTGGTGATCAATGCCCAAGATCGCGATGGTCAGCAGAAGGCTAAACTATCGCACTGCGCGTTGGTGGAGGTACCGATCGAGGAATTATTGCCCAAGATCGAAGCCTTACGAGCTAATCTGCAATCAGAAAGGAATTCGGCTCGATGACTTCATTGCCTTGATGAGTCACATAGGTTTTGAAGACTTCAGCTGGAATCCCCAGATCAAAAGAAACCACCCGGTTGTCTGCAAAGGCTCCTGTGATGACGGGTCCATCAATCTTTCCCAACGCTGCTAGAGGATTGGCTGAATCAAAAGGTATATCTTCTGGTTTTGTCCACGACACAGCTTTGTCCGGACCGCAACAGATCAATACCAACGTCGCTTCCCTCCCGTCAGTAAATTCCCTGTTTCGAGGCCCAGGCCCGGTCTCCTTAAACGGTGTTTCGGGTCCAGTGAGCCTTACAATCCGGGTTTTAGTCGATTCGATTGGGTCGGCAGGATCTCGATAGAAATCGGGCATGTTTTTCAATAGCTGGATGTTATGGGGGCTATCCCAAGCTTCATCGAGTTTGAATTTTTCATATAAGGTTCTTTGGTTCAGGTAGGGAAGTAAATGGACTCGCCAACTGAGTTTAGGTCTTTCGTCCTTATCAAAGTAATTCGAGTTCATGGAGATCGGAAAACACTTCAAGGCACTCTCGTAGTTCAGAATACCCATTCCTACATCACGCAATTTGTTCCTGCGAATTTTCAATTGCTCGACCGAAACGACTGCTGGAATCTCCTTGGAAACCGACTGATTAAAAACCGAGCCAAGCTTGGCAGGATCGACCGCTTCGCCTCCTCGGGGAGTGAGCATGGCGTAAAAGTCAAACGGGGAGAGTTCCGATTTGAACACCATAGGCTGCGCTGCAACAGTGACTCCGCAGATGAAGCTCTCAGGCAACCGCCCAAGCGACTCGATGGATGCCTCTGGCTTGATCTGCAATTCATCAGGCTTAGTCCATAGAGTCGCCTTATCCTCTCCGACGACGACCGCCATTAGGGTGTTTTGGTCTCCATCGGTAATCGTATTGAACTTGGGGACGATCTTGTTCCCAAAAATCATGTCCGGTCCAACCGGGGTTTGGATCCTCGTTTTCCCTTCGCCTGTTGATCCCGACAGGCTGAACACCTCAGGCATGTATTTGACAAGCTCGAGATTGTGAGGGCTATCCCAGGATTCATCAAGTTTGAACCGAGCATACAAAGGGCCTTGTTCAAGGTATGGTAGCAAGTGGACTCGCCAGGACAGCTGTGTTTGACCAATAGGTATGAACCGTTTGGTTTGCGATTCAAAATTCATCCAAGCGATCCCGATGGTTCGAAGTTTCGCTTTGATCGTCTCTGGATCCAAAGAGGCTATCTGCGGATTGCTGGGAGTGGATGCAACCGAAGCGGATTGTTGGACGAGTTGCGATTTTTTAGAGATTCGAAGCAGCATAGCAATCGAGCCAAGTAGTCCGATAGTTAACACCCCGGCTAGGGCTCCAAGAAGTATCCTGTTACGACTCCAACGAGGTTTCTTGGGCTCGATCTTCTGAGGAAGTGAGACAACTTCGATCTTGGGTTTCTGTGGCTCGGGCACTCGTACCGATTCGCCGCACTTGGGGCATGCATAGGTCTTACCAACTTGATTGTCTTTGGCATACAGAACGTGACCATTTGGGCACTCAAAGCGTATCGACATTAGAACGATCCCTATGATTTGATTTCTTCAAGACTAAATCTCGGCCAAGATCCGGTTTCATTCATGCCCAGCTAGACTAGTCCTGAAGAACCTTGGATAGATCCCCGATCCGATAGATTCTAAGCGGTTCCCCGGCCGTCTGCGAAGTTTGATCATCTCTCTTGCTGGCAATTTCGTATTCCGCATTCTTAAAAGCTTCGTTGGATGATTCGCTAATACCAAATTCAGTTGAGGTGGAATCCTCAACGTCGCGAGGCGATCTTTTCACGATTGCGCTTGCTGCAACGACAAGCGATAACAGCAATGCAGGGTAACCTAAAGCCAATGAGGCAATTGCCTGCCGACGCCCTTTTTCCGCCGATGGCCTCGAAAGGCATGCTCGACTGGCATTTCTGACACGCCAGCGATTCGAAGGAACTAGAGATGGGAAGAACTGGGATGAAAAAGAAGGTGATCCACTTGCGATGCCGAAGGTGGATGTAATTGGTGTTGGTCTTGCACACGGGGCAGGGGAAACTGCCGCTGTCGACATACCTGGACCGATTTCCCCAGCCGAAGATAAACATTCACCCCTCCCATAAAACAACAATATGCCCCCAAAAGCCCCAAGCACGGTTACTGGGGATTTTATGGCATGGGCACATTCTTGGGCAGTAGTTTTCTGAGGCTTTGGGTTGGTCTTCACATGGGAACCTGCCAGGATTAGAATCCCACGCGGTTCAATTGGATCCGAAACCGTGATTTCCCCCACGAGATAATTCATGAAGCCTGCTTTGGGTTTTCGATCTGCTAGCGAGCACGATTTGTACATCGTACTTTTTATCTCCAACGGTGGTGGTATTTAACCTCATTGGATTGGTCCAGCGCCTCTAGCGCTCCATCAAACCTCTTTCCTTAAACGCCGCGATCGATTCGTCCGCATTGCATGCATGCGGTGGCTTCGACGCGAGTTTCGAACCTGTTTACCGCTTGAAAACCCAAACGTTGGAGTACACCCTCGTGACCACCTTGATCGTTATCGTCTTTGTGCTCGGTTACCTTGCGATCGCCTCCGAGCACCAAATCCACGTCAATAAAGCCGCTTCGGCTCTCTTTATTGGAGTGGTTTGTTGGACCCTCTATATGCTGGATGTCGACAGGATCACGCCCAGTTCCAGTGTTCCAACTTGGTTTGCCGACAAATTGGGAAGCCATGGCTCGGCGACTGAGCATCTAAGTCGAGAGTACTTAGTCGAAGGGCAATTGCTACATATCGTCGCGGAAATCGCTCAGATCCTGTTCTTCCTGATGGGCGCGATGACGATTGTCGAGCTAGTCGATGCGCACGAAGGATTCGCATTGATCACTCAGCGAATACGGACCAAGAACCAAGTTGCGTTGCTGTGGCTCGTGGCCTGGATCACCTTCTTTGCGTCTGCAGTTCTGGACAACTTAACAACCACGATCGTCATGGTATCGCTACTTCGAAAACTTGTGCATG
Organism: Planctomycetota bacterium; assembly: GCA_018969045.1. GTDB lineage: Bacteria > Planctomycetota > Planctomycetia > Pirellulales > Pirellulaceae > JBKCUI01. The sequence goes on from JAGWZB010000213.1 coordinate 5,646, forward strand.
AAACGCAATTGAGACGCTTCTACGCAGGGATCGTTGTGATCGCTGCCAATGCCGGTGGCGCTTGGTCGGTCATTGGAGACGTTACGACCACCATGCTTTGGGTGAAAGATAAAATCGGTACGGTTGAGACGATCTTGAATCTGTTCCTGGCAAGTGTCGCGTGTTTACTTGTTCCACTGCTGGTTATGTCCCGGAGCATGTCTGGAAATCTCCCAGAGATCCAGAGTTTTCAAGAGTCCAAACATACCAAGAACCTCGAACCCTGGCATCAAGTCCTCTTTTTGTCGCTTGGGATAGGTGGGTTGCTCAGTGTTCCTGTTTTCAAATTCCTAACGCACCTGCCTCCGTTCATGGGGATGATGTTGGCACTGAGCGTACTGTGGATGATCTCTGAATTCGTCAAACACACGCTCGACGAAAAGACACGAACCAGCACCGGAGTGCTCGCTGTCTTACAGCGCATCGACATGTCGAGTATCCTTTTTTTCCTAGGCATTTTGCTTGCGGTGGGCGCATTGAGTGCCACTGGATTATTGGGAAGCCTAGCGACATGGCTCAGTAACACGATCCCATCGAATTGGCTCATAGCGATCTTGATCGGACTTCTTTCTGCCGTGGTCGACAACGTCCCATTGGTGGCTGCGGGGATCGAAATGTATCGTATGCCAGAGAACGATTCGTTCTGGATGATGCTGGCGTTCTGTGCGGGAACCGGAGGCAGTTGCTTGATTATTGGGTCAGCTGCTGGGGTGGCAGCCATGGGTCTAGAACATATCAACTTCATCTGGTATCTGCGCAGGATCGCACCATGGGCACTGCTTGGCTACATCGCCGGCATTTTGGTCTATTTAACGCAGGCCAAGCTCACTGGACAGATGTAGAGGTTGGATGTCCAGTTTCGAGCAATACACCTTGGTCTTGGGTATACTGACTCAGGGGGGCTTCCGATTTCCTAAGCACCTTGGAGTATGATTATGAGCAGTGCAGAGCAACCAAACTGGGTTAGTGTCCAAGATTACTTATCCAGGGAGCGGACATCACCGGTCAAAAGCGAGTACATCGATGGCTGGGTTCGCGCCATGACGGGTGCTTCCAGTAGGCACAATCGAGTAAAACTAAATTGTTTGGTCAAACTCTCGGTTCTATTGGAAGACCATCCATGTCAGCCCTACGATTCCGACACCAAGTTAAAAATCGACCACGCCGATCAGAAGCTATTTTATTATCCTGACGCCCAAGTCGTATGCCAGTCGACGGATCCTCAAGCGGTGTTTCAAGAACGTCCGGTATTGATCATCGAAGTCTTGTCGCCATCGACCAGAAGGCACGACTTGGACGAAAAAATGGAGGCGTATCTTTCGATCCAGACACTCGAATGCTACATCGTACTGGAACAGCATCAGCCTATTGCTTTGGTCCTACGAAGAACTTCGGATGGCTTTGCCAGAGAAACGGTACAAGGAACACACAGCAGAATCGAGTTGCCGTTTTTGGGCTGCAGCCTGAGGATGGCTGATATTTATAAAGGGATTGAGTTTACCGATACTTGCGTCCAGGAACCTGATCCGCAATACAGCCAACTTTAAGGCTTTTTGAGTCGTGGTTTTTTCTTCATAAGCTCTTGCAAGCCTTCGGCTGTGAGCGCCCCACTTGCTTCGAGTCGCTCAAGTTTAGGTATGGAAGCAAGCACTTCGATGGAGCGATCTGAAACGCTGGTGTTGGTTAACCACAACTGCTTTAAATTTGGATGGTTGGCTAATGACTTCAGCCCAGCGTCGGTCACATTGCAGTTGCTCAGGTCCAGTTCCGTCAGATTTTTCATCGTCGCAATTGCGTTCATGGAAGCATCAGAAATGGCTGTTGATTCGAGATTCAAGCGGTTGAATTGCCAAGCTACCGTGCCTGCTTGGATAAATAGATCATCGTTCACTTTAGTGAAACCTAGGTCCATCCAAACGATATTTCTCAGGCCAGTTGGCCATTTCAAGAGAGTTTGGCTGTCGATCGAGCAACGCGAGAGAACCAGTTCGCTGCGTCTTAGAAAACTCGGCCGGGAGCTGAAACATTCATTTGGGTCGCTAGGTGGGTTCGAGCCGGTCAGAAGGTATTGATCGTAAGCTGAGCGAAGCGAGTCGTCATCGACGAGGTCCTTGGCAGCTTGGCTTCCTTGCCTATGGTAGACCGATTGCAGGTAGGTCAGAAAAGCTGCACGAGACGTAGGCTCTGAATCCAGCCAAAAGTGGGCCAGCCCGCAAGCTTGGGAGTACCATGCAGAGATATCCGGATCGGCCCTAAGTTTTCTGCCATCGGCCTGAGCGAATTCATCCCATGGAATCCAATATTGGTCACGCAGACGGCGAAAGCGGCCGGCTTGGGCGCGTGGAGCATCCCAGCCTCCGATATCGATCATTCTCAGACCACCAAGATACTCTTCGGACCAGGACTCCATGTACAAAGCTACAGCTTCGATTGCCCAAGCACCAGGATCGCTGTCGGGGTCAAAACGAGCATCATCGGATAGAGTGGCGTCAAAGAACTGGTGAGTTAGCTCGTGGACAAGGGTTGGAAAAGATTTTGGACCATCCCAATAGAAAAAAGACATACGATGTGCTGGGCTATAGTAGCCAGTAGAGATCGAAATTTTCGGTTCAATCGATTTCAAGGCTCGGACATAAGCGTCACGGTTTCTAAAGAGCACGACACGAAAGGCTGGAGTCTGATCGTTTGGAAAAGCGAAACGGTCTGCAAAGAGCGCTTGCCAGAGGCTAAAAATCACTTCACAAGCAGATGCGACTTCGGTTGTTGGTTTTTCGCCG
>JAGWZB010000214.1 GCA_018969045.1 Planctomycetota bacterium
AACCAACAAGGTGAATCATGAGCCCTTTAGAATTGCAACGACTGGTCGATGGGCAAGTATCCCATGCACAGCGAGCCCAATGGCTCCAAGACCTCGCGCCTCAGGACCCACAATGGCGAACCCTCTCGCTCTTGCTTTTGGAGGATCAAGCGTTGGCAAAGGAAATCTCCGGTTCACCGATGACCAAAATCCTTGCTCCTGTTTCCGTGGAATCTAGGGATGCTCCAAGCGACAAGTCCAACCTCTTGTCCACGAGCAACAGCAACAGCAAGGATCGGAAACATCTCTGGAGTACGCTGCTTGCTTGCTCAGCCCTCTTTATAATCGGACTTTACAGCGGTTATCTCGGTAGGTACTTAACTACCAATCCAAATCCCGTGTCGACACAACCGGCCACCAATTCCATCGCAGAGTCCAACCCGTCTTTGAAATCCCTTCCGTACGATTCACCCTTGCGCGTGCGGGTCGAAAGCCCTAGCGCAATGCCCATCGAAATCCCCTTGGTCGATGCCCGGGAAATCGATCCCCAGTGGATCATCGCTAACAACTCCCTGGAAATCGCTAAACTCAACCAACAACTCAAACGCAGGGGTTACGAAATGGACGCCAAACCCAAAATCTACTCTGGAGCCCTTCAAGACGGACGCAGATTCGTTGTTCCAGTCCATGACGTTTCACTCAAACCTTTCGGCCTGTAATTTCCAATCCACCTTCAATCCACCCATTGTTTCTTACCCCAAATTCCCACAAGGAGACTCTCATGAGTAACTCGATGTCAGCACGCACCGCAATGAAAAATCAATTCCGAAGACTCCTAAGCCATGGATTGCTGGTCACCGGCTCGCTTGGCCTAATGAGCTTAACTTTCTGTGCAGCCCAAGCTCAGACGCAGACCGCCCAGCAGTCGCAGCAGCAAACCAAGGTGATTGTCCTGAGCCAACAAGGGGACCAAAGCCAGAAACTGCTCGATCAATTGCGGGAGAAACTCAGTTTTCTACCCGAAGACCAACGGAACAAAATCCTCGAACAAGTCGAAAAGTCGCTCGATGAGAACGCCCAATCCGATCAAAAATCCAACCAGCAACAGCGCGTCGTGGTTGCAACCGTCGACGCAGACGGAAAGCAGATCAAGGGCCAAGAAAATGTCGTGACCATGACGATCGTCGAGTCATCGGATGCAGATGGAAAAACGAAGAAAGGTGAAAAACGAGGCATCACGATTCGCAACGGTCTAGCCATCCCCCAAGAGCTAAAAGCGATCATGGGCGAGAATATCATCGCTCAGGCGGCTCCAATCCTCGAATCGCCCGTCGGACCCAAGTTCCGAATCGGTCTGAGTGTCGAGAATCCTGAGGAATCCAGCTCCGAAGATGGACTGCTGGTCAATCAAGTCATGGAGGACTCACCTGCTGCCCAAGCTGGTATCGAGGAAGGGGACATCATCGTTGCCATCAATGGTGAACAAGCCAAGGATTTCAAGGCCCTTCAGGAAGCAGTCCAAGAAGCCGGAAGTCAACAGCGAGCAGTAAAACTTAAACTCAACCGCGATGGCAAAGAGATCACTCTCAAAGTGCAACCGACAAAGTCCGAAGAAGCCTCGGCGATGAACTTCAAGTTTGTACCACAAGCCGGTAGCATCCTACCCTTGGAGATGATGCCAGGACAAGCTGGCGGGGTCTTCCAAATCGCTGGCCCCTCTCAACTCGGACAGCAAGAGCTTACGGAAACCAAAGAGCAAATCGCCGAACTCAAAGAAGAAATCCAAGAGCTCAAAGCCATGGTCAAAAAGTTGCTTGATTCCGCCGACAAGCGTTAAACCGACCGCTTCCATAGTCGCTGATTTCTCCGAAATCAGCTCCGGCTGCTTCCATAGTCGCTGATTTCTCCGAAATCAGCTTCGGCTGCTACCATAGTCGCTGATTTCTCCGAAATCAGCTCCGACCGTCTTCTCTGCAATCCAACCCAGTATCGCCTTATACCCGGCCCACTTGCAGATCAATCAGGAATCCAAAGCTTAGAGCCCCCGGAAGAATCCTGTGGACCATCGCCACCATCTGGGGTCCATAGTCCAGTGCCCGAGTTCCCCGCATTGGACTGACCTACATCGGAAATCCCACCGTTAGCTCCTGCTCCTCCCGCACCACCCCGGCCTCTTGCCATCATCTCACTCTGCTGCATCAACGCTTGGATGTACCGGAGCAAAGTCGGATCGGAGGAGTTCTCTCGCAGCGAACTTTCCATAAACACGCGAGCCTCTGTGCTGCGCCCAAGCATGTTTAGGAGCTCAAAGCGTTCGACAATCGCGCCACCGACAGAGAGATTTAATTTCTTGCCGGTCTCGATGATCCTTGCCAAGAGTTTTTCAGCCTCGTTGGGGTCGCTGCTAGAGCGTACACGCAGATTGTAAATCGTGTACTCGGCAGATCCCTTGAGCTCCTCTGGCCATTGCATGCTTTGAGCACGGTCGATCAGTGCCGGATACATCGACGAGACCCCGCGAGTCAACGAGGATTGCATCAGCTGTATCAAGCTTTGTGCATCGATGTTCGCAAGATCGGTCCAGTAATAGGCCGCTCCACCGACCAAGTCAAACACATCGAGCTCCGAAGACAATTTCGGTTCCGATACCTGCAACCTCTTGTGGATCGCATCGAAATCCGAATCGAACAAAGCGTTTGGATTCCTGGACTGCCAGGCCAGCAGAATCGCTTGAAGAAGCACTCGGTGCTCACTTTGCCCGGCTGCCTCTCGCATCGAGCGATCTGCCAAACACTCAAGCTTGATGTCCAACGCATTATCGATATTCAACTGCTTGAACGCATCCGAGACCGCCAACTGCCGCTCGGCAGGTATCTCCTTGCGAATCATGATCGGACTGTTGGTGCGATTCAAAAACGGCATGTGGAGCGTGTCGACCAACTCACGCTTGAGACTTGAGAGTCCAAGTTCAATCTTAAGCTTATCGGATTGCTCCTTTTGGTAGCCCGTGCTAGCCTCGAGCGTAACCAATCGGGCCGGCTTGTCAGTCTGCTTTCCATAGAAAGCAACCCAGGAGCCTGCTCGCAAGGGTTCAAATTCCGAGAACTGTTCTTGCAGAACCGGATCGACACAAACATAAGCCGATTTAGGTGGAACCTCTTCCTCGAGCAAGACCTGCAGCATTTCTCGAAGCTGGTCCACTCCGATCGATTGCAGCGACTTGCTCTCGGTAAGTTTCGACTCAAATGCCGGGTCCTCGACGGTATAGACCACCAAATCATCCTTGAGCGTAATGCCGCTGGATTGTGGCATCAATTCCAGTGCCAAGGCTTGGTAGTAGACCCGTTGGTGTTCGGGCAATTCCGTGCTTTGCGCTAGCTTTCGACAAGTCGATGCGGCCGACTCCACATCCGTCAACAGCAACTGGCAAGGAAGCAGCGACTGCAAGATCGCTGCCTGAGGTCCAAACTCGCGGATCATCCCTTCAAGCTTGGTCTTTGCACCATTGATTCGCAACGCGTCGATCAACGCCTGTGCTTCATCCAAACGCTCTCCATAAGGAGCATCACCGACATCGATCGGCGAAGGAATCGTCTCGCGAAGCAAGGTGCTTATCTCAGAATTCGAGAGGATGGACTGATACGCAGAAACCGCAACTTGCTGGAACATCTCTCCTAAATCGAGGAGGTTTTCCGTGTGCAGCAATGCAGGAAGTGGCAGCCCACGCTTCAAGAGAACATCGATCAAGTTCATCGCCACCGTCGCGGTCAATGGATGAACGTTCTCACCCGCGTCGGCAAGCGACTGAATCAACAGCGAAGCTCCCTCTTCGGTGTTCCCCCGAACAATGGCTACAAGCGAGCGATGGAGCTTGGCAAGCGGATTGTCAGGCTGCAAACGGATGAATTTTGCCGAAGTTTCCTCGAGCGATTCGAGTTCCCCTAACTGCAGCAATAGCTCGCATTTCATCGCAAGGAGCCATGGCTCCGAAGGCATCGTTTTTAGATCGCTATTGATTCGATCCAAGGCAGCGACGTTCTGCTGACCAACAATCATCCGTTGGATGGCCTGCATTTCGGCCAAATGCTCGTTGCATTTGCAAAACTTGATTTTCTTACCGCTACCGCATGGGCAAAGACTGTACTGATCGAGAGACATGGATGAACCGTAACGTATCGTTTTTAAAGGTGTTTTAAGAAGGTTGCCGCCATTGCAAGACGGCGAGTCTACCACAAAAGCAGTGGATTAGGCTAGGTAGGCGAACGCTGAGTCAACGACGGCAACAAGCTAGTGTGCCGGGGCCGAATCCCCTTGAATGTCGGTATTGACATCCTTTGGGGGATGGAAGAACAACGCCAGAGCGATGGCCGCAAGGGCCGCAACGGCACTTGGGAACAAAAACATGTTCCGATAATTGGTGATTTTTTCCGCCGCCGAATCCCCTTGAGTAAACACATTGGCAGCCAGCCAAGGGCAAATGGAATTGGCGACCAGTGCTCCCACTCCCAAAATCATGACGTTGAAAAGCCCTTGAGCACTGCTTCGTAAATCCTTAGGAAAATAAGCATCCACGAAGATGTAAACCGTTGCAAAGAAGAATGCATAGCAAATCCCGTGCAGGATTTGAACGATCACGATGAGGTTTTGCTGCTCTGGAAACAGAGCGTACACCAGAAATCGAAGGGCATGCCCCAAAATCCCGACGATCATCGTCCAGCGCCAGCCGAGATTCTTCAGCGTCGCACCCAAGACGAACATCGTCAAAATCTCAGCGATTTGTCCGACGCTCATCACCGGCATCACCCAATTGCCCGGTATCCCTACTCCACCTTCGGCCCGTGTTGCAGAAAGAAATCCCCCTGTCCAGTTGAAATAACAGTTATGGACAAAGGCATCGATGAACGTTACCAACCACAGGACCAAAACAAAGGGATGCTTGAGCAAACTGACAGCTTCGAGCCATGCGAAACTTTCCTGCGGACCAGTCGCTTTCTTGGGCGGCGTATGAGGCAACGACAGCGAGTAGATCGCAAGCAGAATCGAAGCGATCCCCGCGACAATAAACGTCCATCGCGTCGCATCCATCAACTCTTGGCCTTGCAAGGGACTTCCCAAGACGGTTCCTAACCAATTGACAAACCCACTAGGGTTTGCCTCTTTGACCTTGGCCCAATCCACAAAGATAAAGGTGAAGGGCCACGCGGCAAGAATCCAACCGATCGTGCCACCCATGCGGACCAATCCAAACTCCTTGGCCGGATCCTTCATGTTCGCAAAGGCGATCGAATTGGTGATCGAAATCGTCGGTACGTACAACAGGCAATGAACAAGCATCAGCAGGAAAAACGGCCAAAAGGATCGGGTAAACCCACATCCCAAAATCGCCAATCCACCTACCAAATGGCTAAATGCCAAAAACTTTTCCGCAGCAAAGTTCCGATCCGCAAACTGATTGCTAAAGAACATTCCAATGATCGCCGCAACCGGAAATGCATTGAGGATCATCGACGTTTGCCAAGGGGTAAAGTTGATCCCGGGCAAGTACGCGAAGATCAATGGCAACCAAGCACCCCAAATGAAAAACTGCAGTACCATCATGAGGAATAGCTTCCAGCGAATCCCAGATCCACTTTCGATGCTAGTATGGGGCTGATCTTCGTGATTGCTCATGTGGTTGCTGCTCCAATCGAACTAAACGCCAGACACCTTGTGCATAAACTTCCAGTGCATAATCTCATTGACAAATGATTTGAAATCAAGTCCCCAACGGCGGAGTTTGTCTGAAAGAACGACTATAATACCCCCCGGACGATGCGCCCCAATGATGCGTTCCCCGCGACCGATTCTCCATGATCGTACTTGAATGGACCTAGAGTATCAGAAACTCCTTGAATCGATCCCCTACCTTCCAGGGGACCATGCCCGCTGGGAGTCGGCAAAACAATCCCTCAGGGACAATCCCCCTTCCTCCACCGGTCAGCTGATCAAGACCGGGACCCCCCAAGCCTGGGAACTTGACCCCATCCCCGTGGTCCTCGATAGCCGCGACTGGGCCAGTTTTTCCCAAGCCCTCTCGCAGCGCATGCGACTGATCGATCTGATCTTGCAAGATGTCTACGGACCCCAACGCTTGATCGCACAAGGCGTTCTGCCTGCCTCCTTGGTTTTCCACGCACCCAGTTACCTGCGAGCCGCACGCGATAGCAGCGCCCCGGCCTCCCCCAAGCTCTTTCTCTATGCCGTCCAAGCCTCCCGCTCTACTTCGGGGCAATGGCTTGTTCACGCCGATCGGACCCAAGGACCCAGCGGTTGCGGGCATGCGATCGAAAACCGCTTGGCGATCTCTCGCATCCACGCCGATAGCTTTCAATCGATGCAAGTCTGCCGAGTGGCCGACTTTTTCATGAAACTCAGAGCCACCCTCCAAGAAGCCTCGCTGGCCAAAGACAAATCCAGTCGAACCGCTTTGCTGAGCCCAGGTGTCCAAAGCCCTACGTACTTCGAAGACGCGTATTTGGCCAGGTATCTGGGCTACACTTTGGCTCATTCAGCCGACTTGACGGTGCGAAGCGGCAAAGTGTATCTGAAAACACTTGGCGGCCTGGTGCGTATCGATTGCATCCTTCGACGGCTCGCTGATAACCATTGCGATCCGCTGGATATCGATCCTAGCAACCAAGAAGGTGTGGCTGGATTGAACATCGCAGCTCGGTTGGGAAATGTCTTTCTGGCCAACGCACTGGGGACCGGTTGGTGCGAAAGCCCAGCCCTCAGTGCGATGCTCCCAAGCCTGGCTCCGCAAATCCTTGGCCAGCCGCTCATGCTTCAAAATAGCCCGATGTGGTGGTGTGGCGAGGATGCATCGCGGGAGTATGTGCTTGCGAATATGAACAAGCTTTGGATCCGAGACGCCTTTGTCCGCCACTCAGCCAACCAAATCGATGCCACGGCGCTGTCGAAAAAAGAACTCGATGAACTAGCCCGGCAAATCCAACACAAGCCCTGGTCGTTCGTTGCCGTCGAACCCCCAGAACTCAGTCACGTGCCGACCTGGGTCGACCAGCAAGTGGCTCCTTGGCCTGCGATGTTCCGTTTTTTTGCCAGTCAGCATCGAGGTCAAATCCACGTATTGCCAGGTGGAGTGGCCCGAGTCGCTAGCAGCCCCCGAGACCTCGACGAGAGCCTTACCTCAGGCACCATGAGCAAAGATGTTTGGGTGCTGAGCGATGGGCCAGTAAAACCGACGACATTGCTGACAGGATCCAAACAAGTCCCTGAGCTCAAGCGGTCCGCGATGGATCTGCCCAGTCGAGTGGCCGATCACCTGTATTGGCTGGGCCGTTTCTGTGAACGAAGCGAATTTTTCGCAAGGCATGCACGCTATTGCACCAGCCAATTGACCAGCGAAAGAGCCAGCGATGCAGTTGGAAATTCATGGGCTGTGGTCCGAGCCCTCTCGGACCTGATGGACATGCCGGCTGAAGTTGGTGAGTTTCCGTCGATCGAAAGCGATTCACCGACAACTCAGATGCGAAAAAGGGTCTCTGAGTTCATCATCGATCGCAAGAGATCCGATGGAATCGCCCATTCGCTAGATGGAATTGTTCGCAATGCGCAGAACATTCGCGATCGCCTCAGTTTCGACTCGTGGCAGATCATTTCCAGGTTGGACTATTCGGTCTTGATTCCTTGGGAAACTCCGCGCAGTTCGATGGGCGATGCGTTGCTGATCCTCAATCAGATGATCGGGCTGCTGTCGGCTTTTGCTGGGCTGGCGTCCGAAAGCATGACCCGGGGGCCAGGTTGGTTGTTTTTGGACTTGGGGCGGCGGATCGAAAGGGCCCAGTGCCTGCTGCGGCTCATCGACCGATTGCTTGTTCCGGTGCAGGCGAATCCTCGACCGATCCTCGAGTCGATATTGGACATCTGCGATAGCTCGATGACATATCGGTATCGCTATTTGATGAGTTATGACATCGGACCGGTTTTGGATCTGTTGATCGCCGACCAAACCAATCCTCGGGGATTGGCTTTCCAATTTATGAAAATGGTCAACCATTTGGATGCCCTGAATATCGGAGACAAAACGGAACTTACCCAGCAGCGCAAGCGGATGTCGGAGCTTCGAGGAACGCTTCGGTTCATCGATACCGAAGCGATTGGTCAGCCGTTTGAGATCCAGGGCGATGCGACGCAAAGAAAAACGACATGGGAGCGGATGCTCCTTAGAGGCAAGATCATTGAATACACGCAAGGATTGATCGATCTGTCGGAGTTTATAGGACGAAGGTTCTTGACCCACACCCAATCGCGGCAATTGCAGGACATGGTTAACCAGTAAGCGAATCAACTGCCAAGAGGTGCAAGAAGACACATGTCGAACCGATTCAGCTTGTGGACCGATTGGCTTAAAGAATTGCTATGCTGGGATGGTCTTTTGCCATG
>JAGWZB010000215.1 GCA_018969045.1 Planctomycetota bacterium
AGGGATGATCTCTTGAGTCACTCCAGGTATCGCTCCGTAGACCATCAGGCCAAGTGTCAGTACCGTCGCTGATCCGATCAGGGCCCTTGCGACACTCGAGTCATGCAACTGCTTAAATACCCCTGCGATCGCTGTAGCCGGCTGACTTGTGATACGGCGGAGCAATTGGTCAAGCAGCACAAGACAAATACCAACCACCAAGAATCCTAAAGCGACATATTGGAGGAAGTTTGGATGAACAAGTCCAAGCCATTGGCTGGAACTTGAGCTTGGCCACCAGCTTGCTTGCCTACAGGAGTGAATCACACCGGCTACGAGACTTGAGACAGCAACCCATTGTGTAATTGTCCAATAGATCCTATTTCCATGTAGCCACGTATAGATCAGCCACAATAGACTTGCACTCAGCAAAGGAGCAAAAGAGGTAGACTGAATCGCTGCGATGCCTGTGAACGCGATAACGGACAACAAACTTGCCGAAACGATCGGTTCATCTGGATCGCTTTGCATACCGCAAGCCCTCTGAATCATCATCGCAATTAGCAAGGCGATAGATACGGCCAACAGGCTTGCGTAAATCCGATCCATCCATCCGAAATCGGTCCAACCTACAACGATCGATTGGAAGCTTGCCGAAGCCAAAAAAGCGATGGCGATGTACTCCATCCAGGGCTTGCGTTTGACCGAGCCGATGCAGAAGGCAGCGATCGCATAGAGGACATAGATCAAAGACAGGCTTGTAGAGTAGGCTTCTCTGCCGAACCCAAAAACGGTCAACAAGATAGTCCCAAGCCCGCCGGTAAGCAGTGCAGAGCGCATGAGGCTCGTCGCAACATCCCACCTGCTCCCAAGGTTGATTCTGGAAACCAACGCAGAAAGAGCAAGGAGAAACAGACTGTATCCGACCCAGATGAATCCAGTCAGGGGCGTCATCAATCGATCGAGTAGGGTGGTTGATGACCGATTCATCCAAGGGACTTGACTGGCCAGTCCGTACCACACCAAAAGGATTAGAACACTTGCAACAAAGCTAGCTGGCTGGATAAAACCAAAGTTGCTTGCCCCATTGGCAATCACAGCAAGCATCACCAAAAGCCCGGCCCCCGAGGCGATCATCAATAGAGGGGCTGGCCAAGAGAATAGCATCGCAAGTCCTCCGAGGGCTACGGCTGCTGTACCCATCAGAAGCATCGGCACACGCAAACTCGATTGGCTCTCTAGCTTCCTAGATATTTCGATCGCTAACAAGAGAGCAGGGCAGGCAAGCAATGTTAGCAGAGGACTTAGCAGTCGTACCGTCTCGACCGGATGGCCCGAGCAACGCAGCAACAGTCCAAACGACAGAAGCACTCCAAAGGTGCTCAGGGCAAAAAACTCTAGTGCAGGTGCGTATCGATGGAGTGCATTGCTAATCAGTGGTCTTCGAGCCAGCACCACTGTCGAAATATAAGTAGCAATCAGTGCGAACGCCCAGGCATAGAGCATCCAGAACGGGGCATCCTGGCCGACAGTGCGTCGAATCAGGAGGTTTGCTAATCCGAAAAGTACGGGTGTACACGTAGTGACTGCTACGGCTCCAGGCGTCAGAATGATTGAGGCCAGGTATGCCAAATAACCAAGTATTGCCATCGATAGCAATTCGCCAGCGACCGTCAACCAATCCCAGGGCATACCCATGGTGAATAAGGCAAAGGCGAGAAAATTCAGCGGCATTTGCATCATACCGATGATGAGGATCCCTTTGCTGGTCGTGGGGAGTTTCCAACGATGCCAGGCGTAGAGTCCAAGTCCGAACGTCGATACATTGATTCCGGTAAAGATCGAGAACTTTAGCCATGGGCGGCTTGCGATGTGCTCCCAGAAGCTCATGACTAGTGCCGTCGAACAACAGACAATCAGCAGTCCACCGATGATTTCTCCCCAACGAATATTGCTCTCCTCCATGAAAGCACTAAGGAGCTGAGTCCAAGTCCGAGTGGGTTCTTTCTTGGCTGGGCTTGCCGCAACGACCGGAGCCTCGTAATCGCGGTCCAGCGCATGGACTTGCGCCTCTTTGATTTTCGATATGGCGACAGCATCAGGCTGCTTGGGTGCAACGACTGGAGCCTTTGGAACCGTCACGCTTGGGGACTTAGAGACACCGACATCCTGCTCGACAACACCTTGGACTCGCTGTTGATCGGTGCGATTTTCAAGTTTCACCAGGATGTCGAGTCCTCGCTGCATACCTTCCTGGTCGATCAGTTCACGCTTGAATGCCGCGTCGAGCGCCTGTCGGCAAACAACCAGACTTTGCTTTAAATCCAATGGGACCGAGGTCCAGCCGCAGTGTCGGCAGGCAAGATCCTCGATGTCGATGGAACGACCGCATTGCGAGCATGGCTTAGTGTTTCGCAAGGAAAACGGCCAAGTCAGAATTCGCCAGAAGAGGTGACCGATGGCAGCCCAAACCAGGAACCCAATCACCAAGATGAAGAACCATTCCATAAGGAAACTCTCCGACTAGCCATGATGCAGAAACGTGAAGGGAAGATCCCCTGATTAGCTGGGTGCTCTATTTTTCGCTGGATGACGCAGAAAAGCTAGAAAAAGTCGGCTTATGGGGAGGATCGGCTGGAGAAACATGGGAAATCCAAAGCGAAAGCTGTTTTCCCTGATAGCTTCATCTCTGGCGGTAGGTGAACAGATTGCGAACTTTATGGATCAGGCTCGTCAGGGTCAAACATTGAACCAGCAGGACGCAAGTGAAGATAATCCGGAAATCGGTTCTAGCCAAAGATACGTCAAGCACTAGGAAACTTAACGACCAAAAAGTGAGGATACAAGCAAGAGTCATCAAGATCACAAATCTGGTCCTGTAGAACAGGGCGCTTGCGGTGATCAACAACGGATATGCTACTAGCAAGAGGCTACGAGGCTCGTCGGCATTAGCGATTAGCCATGTCACAAATAGCGTATCGGCCAATCCCCAAATAACTGCCGGTAAAGTTGGATCGATGCTCCGAAAAACCCATTGTTGCAAGGGAAAGCAAAGCATTAACCAAAGCGCCAAGAGAGTCGATTGGCTCATCAAATGCGATTGTGAGTACCCAAGTCCATGCGACATTAAAACGATCAACATCACCGAAGTGATGGAAACCACATGGGCGACCAGTCCCGGCTCTTGCTTCCACCAACGGATCGACCAGCCCCATACGGATTTCGGTGGAGAAGCAATTGCACCACCATCTAACCACACTGCCAAATCATTTCCAAACGCCTCTGCAGATGGATATCGTTGCAACGGGTCTTTCTCCATCGCACGTAGACAGATCGCATCGAGCTCCCGATCAACTCGTCGATTCAGACGCGATGGGCTCGTGGGTTGTCGATCTTTCAATTGCAACATCACATCGAAACTCGTTGGACCTACGAAAGGGGGACGTCCGACGAGCAAAAAGTAGAGGACGGCACCAAGGGAATAGATATCAGAGAGTCGATAGTCATTGTTTCTATGAAGCTGAATTTGTTCTGGAGCCATGTAAGCGGGTGTTCCAATCGTTGCGCCACTTTGCGTTAACTCAGTGTCCCCGTGCGTCAATTTTGCTAGGCCGAAATCGATGAGGATGGGATTGCCATCGGTATCGATAAGAATGTTCGTCGGCTTGATATCCCTGTGTGCAACCCCTTGTTGATGGGCATATTCAAGCGCCTGAGTCACCTGATGAATCAGTCTTACCTTGGAAGAAATCGAAATCCCCGGACTACATCCCCAGTCTCGAAGTGGAATGCCTTCGACGAAAGCCATGGTAAAATAAACGGTGCTTTTCCCCTGTCCGACTTCGAAAATTGGGACAATCCCTGGATGGACCAATTGCGCAGCGATCTGGGCTTCCCTACGAAATCTCGCGATCTCATTTCCATCGGCCAATCTGCCGGATCGGATAACCTTTAGAGCGACTATCCGATTGAGTTGCTTGTGTTTTGCGCGGTAGACAATCCCCATACCGCCTCGATCCACTTCAGAGAGAATTTCATAGGCATCTAAATCCCCAGGAAAACGATCTTGGTTTCCCTTCGTTGCGCGATAAAGATCGCGATGCATATCCCAGCATTCAGTGATCTGCTCAGCCCATTGAGGGTATTGCAGAATTAGCGACTCGATAAGTTCTGAGGATGAATCATCGACTCGCAAGCTTAGAATCCTCTTTAAGACTGGTTCAAGCTCCATGTTCTAAACCGATTTGGATCGAATGATCTTCATGGCTCGGTAGAGTAAGCTCGCTACAGCTTCGGGTTTCTTGTTCATCGCTTTCCCAATTTCCTCAAGCGACATGTCTTGCCAATAACGCATTACCATCGCGCGACGTTGTTGCTCGTTTAGCAAAGCCATAGTCTCTTGAATCCACCTTTTATCTTCCTCCATTCGTTCTCGAAATGAGGGGCTTTCAACGGTGTCTGCTAACTGAATTCCAAGACTAGAGTGCATCGAGTTGTCTAATGACTGCTCAAGAGACATATTTCTGCGGTCACGATGGTAGCGCCTTAGCAAACCATGGACTACATTCCTGAGGATAGCCTTGAGCCAACCAGCTTTCGCCGCATCGGAGTCACCCCTGAATTGTGATCGTGACTTGATTGCCTCGACCATGGTTTGCTGGACTACATCCGAAGGGTCCACTTTTTTTCTTAAATCACAATAAAGCAAATCATCTGCAAGAGCCTTGAGCAACGGGCGAAATCGCTGCAAGTCGTCTTGTTGGTCCATACCACGTTCTCTTTGTTGTAAAACGTATTTCGGCTAAGGGACAAGGTAGTTAAGCGTGTAGTACGCATCGGAGTGCAAGAGTGCTGCATTGCCTTCTGCAGATCGCACCCCCTTGGAGATCAAATGATGAACATGCCCTCGTTGCAATCCGTCGATTGCAAGTTCGACTCGAAGTCCATCCTCGGAGACCTTAGCCGACCGCACGGTCGGAGTGGTTGCATCTACTTCTGGACTTCCATAAGCTCCTTGATAAATGTAGGTAAATGTTTTCATCTCATAAGAACCGACATCCTCTGCGGATTTCTTATCAACGGGTTTGGTAAAGACCAATTCGAAACCTTGCTTGCGAGCTCTCATCTCCAAGATCTCGAATGGAACCTTGCCGGTCCAATCGAGTCTCTGCACACAAAAAGACTTGCTTCCTCGGGATCCCCAGCCCCGATTGGTCCCCCCCACAAACATCATCCCATTGGGCTGCATTTCTAATCCGACAACGCCGCAATCGAGCCCCTCGCGGAATGGAAAACAGGCTCCCTGATAATGGCCTTGAACCTTCTCCATATAACACCGCATCACAGTACTGAAGGTCTGATCGCCAACGAATACCTGATTCGAAAAAGGACCAAACTTACCCCCAGTAGTATCGCAAGCAATCCCGGCGGCCGATTGCCCCATCTTGCCGTAAGGGAACAAAACCGCAGGTGGCTCGTACTCGGGAATCTTGTCGGCCTCGACCACAAAACGACTGCCGTCTTTGGGCTCTTGTGGCTTCTTTCCCATGTATTGCTGAGCCTGCTCGTACCACTTGAACCCACCTGGATGCCCTACAAACTTCTTGGGACTCAAATGTTTCAGTGCGCAAGTCCCATTCCAAGGACCTTGATTGTCCGTGTAAAAAACATCGCCCAGGGCATTCATTCCGATCCCACCTGGCGATCGAATTCCACTGGTTGTTGGTAGAGTCTTGCCATCTGTTGTGGCTCGGACCGCCCAACCTCGATACAGCGCATCGCTACCAAACGATCCGGTCAAACACAGCACCACCCAAATATTGCCTTCTTTATCGAACTTGGATCCAAACGCATACTCGTGGTAATCGCCGGTGATTTGCCAACCATCAGCCACCACCTCGAACTCGTCGGCTTGCCCATCTCCATCGGTATCTTTCAATCTGGACACATCAGGTCGCTGGGTAACATACAACCACCCATCGCGATAATCCATCCCGATCGGTTCATGCAAACCGTGCGCAAAGCGAGTGAACTTCTTGGCCGAGAAATCGTCCCCCAAAGGGTCGTCGATCATCCAAATCTCCCCACGCCTGGAAGCCACCGCGAGTTTCCCATCAGGCATCCTCTGAAAAGATGTCGCTTCCAATTCAACGCCTGGCGGGACCTCGTAAGAACGGATCGCATAATAGTCCGACTCTTTGGCCGGTTTGCCCTGAGCAGATTCCTGAGCCATCGTTGTTTGAGAAACGAAAGCTACCGTCGCACCAAGTGCAGACGCTGCTGCGAAAGCCAAGTAACATTTCAAATCGTTGATACGCATGATTTCAAACTGCTTTGATTTCTGACTGAAAAATGGATCGCTATCGATACTATCTTTTGCGTTCTACCAACGAACGTAGTATTCCAACTCGGTTTGGCCAACCGCATCCTGCAATGCCACCGGAACCACCAACTCTTGCTTGCCACCCGAATCCCTAAGCTTTGCATTCGCGGCAATCGACTCCGAGATGGTGACTTGATACCTATCATCAACCGACCAAGTATTTTTGCCTTGGGCAACGATCTTGGACCCCTCTGCCAAACGGACCCATAAGCCAGGAGTCGCTTGTCCCTTGCCAGGTTCGAAACTGAGGGTTCTCTTCAGGCCAGGCGAATCCTTGGGTCCTATGCTCAATTCAAAGCGATCACCCACAGCGACCGTTCCAACCCGATAACGGAACGTTGGATGCCCCGATTTGTCGTTTCGATACCCGAGGAACTTGTAAGCCTCTGCGATCGTCTTGGAATCAGGCCACGGCTCCGAAGCGTCTTTGAGCAGAGCGACCGGCGAGCGGTTTTCGTAGTTTAGCACCAGATCCCCAAGTGGCTTTTGACGTCCAACTCCCCGATCTCTCCAGTGCATGGAGGCATCGATGAACTGTCCTTGCCATAGCTTTGCCAAATTCATCGTTTGTGCGTCCCAAGCGACATTCAAACCGCCAGGGTAACCCACTGCGATTCCCCGAGCCGATAGGCCTTCGAGAAAGTTTCGATACAGGATCGGTCGATCCTGGGGTTCAAGCACAATCTGATCTCTTTGGAGTCCTTCGGGAATCGCAGCTTGCGACCCTTGAGACAGATACTTCCACAATGCAGCGATCTGATGATCGGCGTTTCCATCATATACCGATTTCAAAACACTAACTCCCTCAGGAAAGCTTGCGGGCATCCGAGTCCCTGGGCGGTACTTGGTCGGTTCCAGCATGTATCGTCGGAACCACTCCGGACGCAATCTCTCGGTCATTGTCAACATGTTGATCGCCTGAATACCAATCGCACGTTGATTGCCAAAGGTGTGGCACTGGGCGCATGAGAGCCCCTTGTTACCGGCTAGCAATCGACCAGCCGCAAGGGTCCGAATCTCGGCTTCATCAGGATCTTGAGCAACGCTGTCTTGGGCAGGACGATCGGCCTGCTTCCAATGAGTAGCCAAGCCTTGAGTCGCATTGCCATATCGCGGCATACGAACCAGCATGTAAGGCCGATGACGTGCGCCCTCGGCTAAAACACGATCCAAATAAGCGTCGCTAAGCTTATCCCCCACACCGGTGAGTCTCGGGGGCAACCTTCCTTCGTCCCCCATCTCGGGAATGGTCGACGTGAAGAGTTCAAGTTTATCCGACTCTGGACCTCCCCAATCGTCGCGCTGATGGCATGCGATGCAATTAAGCTTGGCAAGCGTGTACTTCGAATGCTCTTGGTGCGTAAACTCTCGTTGCGGATCGATCCCCAGTGCCGCAACGATCGCCTCCTTTTGGAGCAGAGTCAACCGGTAATCTGGTAGTCCTACCGGAACCTGATTTGCCAAGCAACCTGAATCTGAATTCATTTGATCCAAGGCCTTTGCTTTCGAAAGCTTCGATAAACTCTTGTCGGTGTCTTTCATGGCATGACAGGAGACACAGCCAACACTTTGAAACAAAGCCTTACCTTCGGCGATCCATGCTGGATCGGTTTCCTCGTCAGTGGACGCCTTGCGGGGCTGATTGGGCTCCATTTGCAACCAACCATCGACAGGTTGCTTTACAAACTTGTCGCTTTCCCATTGCAGATCGACGGTCCATTCTCCTCCACCTTGGAAGTATTCAATGACAAGCTTATGAGGCCCAGCAGCAAGCTGGGTTTCGGCAGATTTGGTTTGGTGAGGATGAACTCCATCGACATCGACGACGAGCTTGCCATCGACGAGCAAACGGCTACCGTCGTCAGAGCCCAGATGGAATCGAACCTTGCTGGGCTGATCCAGAACGACATACGATTCAAAGGTCGCGGCAAAATTATTCGTACGGCCTGCGACCGACAAATCGAATCCTTCGCAAACTCCGGTTGCAATCGGCTTGAGGGTTGAGAAATCCGGCAGCTTGTTCCAATTGCCTTCGTAAACTGAAAACT
>JAGWZB010000216.1 GCA_018969045.1 Planctomycetota bacterium
TTTCGGGGTGCCAGGCACTCACCTGGCGGTCGCTATCTGACGGCACTGCGGCGAGTGCCTGGCACCTTTGGCTAGCTGACGGCACAGCGGCGAGTGCCTGGCACCTTGGCTAACGCACCTTGGCTGACGGGACGTCGGCGAGTGCCTGGCACCTTGGCTAACGGCACAGCGGAGAGTGCCTGGCACCTTTGGCTGACGCAAGCCAGCGGCGAGTGCCTGGCACCTTTGGCTGACGCAAGCGATGAGTGAATGTTGCCTGTGCGCGGAAACATCGCATTGGATGGCTTGCTAGCAAATGTTCCGCTGTCGTTGGTGGGCTTGACCCGTCGTGGTGGATTTATTTAGTTTGTGGGCTTAGTTCCGGATACACGAAGAATCAAGGATGGGGGTTGGGATGTCTAGCGAAGCTAAGAAAAGCGCACCAGTGCCGATGCTCGATGTTGGGCGAGGAAACCTGCCGCTCAAACAAGAGTTTCTTGAGGCCATTGAGCGTGTGATCGATAGCGGTCGGTTTCTCCATGGTCCGGAAGTGACAGAGCTGGAAAAGACGGTCGCTCATTTGAGTCAAACCTCTCATGCGATCGGATGCGCATCGGGAAGCGACGCTTTGCTTTTGGCCTTGATGGCACTGGATATTGAGCCCGGAGACGAAGTGATCGTGCCGAGTTTTACGTTCTTTGCGACGGCTAGTGCCGTATCGAGGCTGGGTGCTGAACCGGTGTTTGTAGACATCGATCCGATGACATACAATATGGATCCAGAATGCCTTCAGGCGAGCATCACCGCAAGAACCAAGGCGATTATTCCGGTCCACTTGTTCGGGCAGTGCGCACCGATGGATCGAATCAACAGGATTGCTCAAGCACATCAATTGCCGGTCATCGAAGATGCGGCTCAAGCGATTGGTGCTGCATGGGATGATCGTCCTGCGGGATCATGGGGTAGCGTGGGTTGCTTGAGTTTTTACCCTACCAAAAATCTCGGTGGCATGGGCGACGGAGGGATGCTTGTGTGCAACGACGACGCTTTTGCCTCTAAGCTACGACTGCTGGCTTCCCACGGCATGCAGCCAAGGTATTATCACAAGCTCGTCGGGATCAACAGCCGCCTGGATACGATGCAAGCGGCTGTGTTGGCAGTTAAGATCAAGCATCTTGACAGTTATACTCAAGCTCGATGCGCACATGCAGCCCGTTACAAGGAGCTTTTTCAGGCTAGCCAGCTGCATGAAATCGTCGAGTTGCCGCGCAAGCAGCCCAAGGCGACGCATGTTTGGAATCAGTACGGTATACGCGTACCTCATGGTCGCCGCGATGCATTAAAAGCTCATTTGCAGCAGCAAGGCATCGGATGTGAGGTTTATTATCCAGTGCCTTTGCACATGCAGGAGTGCTTCTCGGACCTTGGCTATTCTCTGGGATGCTTGCCAAATACCGAATCCGCAGCTCGCGAGATTTTGCATCTGCCGGTTTATCCTGAACTGACGCCTGCAGAGCAAGAGTCCGTCGTTGAGGCGATCGAATCGTTCTACATGACAGGGGCTTATCGACGGGTTGCTTAGCGAGGTTTAGGGGCTTTGACCCCACCAGCAAAGCGTTTTATCGAAAAGCAACACGATCAGCAACGATCCTCCAAACAGGGGCATCGCGACACCAAGTAGCAGGATTCCCATCCATATAGACCAAACCAATGGTGTTTGTTGCAGAGGTTCGGGAATGCCTAGGGTACCTTTTTGTCGACGGTTCCACCACATCCAGGCTCCCGAAGATGCCAGAGCGATGAGCCCTGTGGTCGTCATGAGTCCAAGGATCTGATTCAAGCCTCCAAAAAGTTGTCCCTCATGGGCTGCGATTCCAATCCCTACAGCTTGATCAATCCAGTGCTTTCCAGAAAAATCCTCTCTGGAGGCAACGCTACCATCCTTCACATCGATAGACAGGGTTTGCCGGAGTGGTCGATTCTGTGATTCTGAAGCGAGCTTCCAATAGCCGGCTTCTTTTTCTGGAGGAGATAGAACGACTGGGTGGGCGAGCAGTTCTCGTTTTGCGATTTGCTCGAGCACATCAAATCCACTGAGATCTTTGGGGATAGGAGCCCCGGCGCTGCGGCCCGGACGTTTCGAAGAGACCGTTTTTGCTGTGTGATCATGTTCGGAATGACCACTTTGGGACTCAGTGGGTTTACCCCCGATACTCCAATCTTGTGTATTGCTGGACAGGCCCGCAGTTTGCCGAACCGTGCGAAAATAGTTTCCCCAGAATTTGGCCCAAGGCAGGCCAGTTAGGATCAGAAAAATCGCAAACGCGGAAACCCAAAAGCCAATAACACTGTGCAAGTCCCTCCATAGAACTCGAGAACCCTTTGCCCAACGAGGATACAAAACACCGCCAAGTCCTTTGGCGTTTTTTGGCCACCAAAGAACCAAGCCGGTGATTATCATCACGATGGTCCAGCATGCAGCTAGTTCCACCAGGTAGGAACCCCATGTTCCGATCCCCAATTGTCCATGCAACGCCTTGATACGCTTCATCAACGATGTGTTCTCGTTTTCGACATGCAAGATCGCTAAAGTTGCCGGGTTAGCATAAATTCTCCAAGTACCCCGGGCATCCTTGAGGATCATCCGCGTGGCGCCAGAGTCGAGTCTAGGCAATTCAACTTGGATGGTTTTTGCAGTAGGGTACTCAGCCAGAACGGCTTGTACTTGCTGGGACATAGGTCGGTGAGAATCGATCGACGCGACCGATTCGTAGGGCCGTTGCTGCCAAGCCTCAAATTGTGGCTTGAACAAGTAAAGGGTTCCGGTTACCGAAAGAAAGATCACGAATGGAATGCAAAATATTCCGGCGAAAAAGTGCCATCGCCATACCGTACGGTAGCTTGGCCATTCCCGAATTTTTGGTTGCGTCATGGCTATTTGTACTCCGTAACGATTTCACCACCATTGCAACTGTGCAGAGCTCGGATGATGCTGGCATCTAACGAATTGCTCAGATACTGAATCGAACCATCGACCATGCCTACATGAGCACCGCCGGCGTGGAAGCTGCGAGGTCCGTAAAAGCCAGTGAAGTGTGTTACCACATCCGGGATGACGTTGTTGGGAGGTAGGTATCCATTGGTGAGCGAATTGATCGATCCACTGAATGCCCAGGAGATACCACGTCCGCGAAGTGCCGGGCTGGTTCCTCCTCTCCAACTGGTGAAGGTCCTCCAAAACGTTGCTAAGTCAGGATTGAAGATCATCCCGCTGGGGTCGACGTAGGAAGACCATGGTCCCCCTGTGGCCCTGAGTCCACGCGATGCATTCAAGGCTGAACTGACACCGCTGGAGCCGTTGAGTGTCAATTGGTAAGGGAACTTCGGTAGGCTTGGAGCCGGATAAGTCGTATCGTCGCCAACGCTACGCACCGATTCACTGATGGCAACGGTCGTCGAGGTACCATCGGTAAAGTCTTGGAATCGTCGTTTGGAGTATTGGTAGACCAAGCCATCGGTCTGCCATCTCATATCGTAGTTGGTTCCGGTTCCGCTGCCAAAGCTGAGCAAGTAGTTCAAGCCACCGTAGTTGTAAACCGCGCCATTGACCGTGACTTGCGACACGCTAGGTGCCGGGTCGCTTGGGCAAAGAAAGTTGGCTATCGGCTGCTTGAACGCATCGATGAATCTAGGATTAGGTACTTTAGCGTTGAAAGGTCCGCTGAAAGCCGGAACCGAAAAGTCCAGGAGGTTGTTTAAGTTGTTCTGTTCCATGTAAGGAAGCAATCGGGCTTGAACGGAAAAGTCTGTATCTACCAAACCGGTCATTGGGAAACGTTTGAAGGCCGATTCGTAGTTATGCAGCGCCAGCATAAATTGCTTGACATTGTTGCTGCACTGCATGCGGCGTGCTGCTTCTCTAGCAGCCTGGACTGCTGGAAGCAGCAGTCCAACCAATACACCTATAATCGCGATGACGACCAAAAGTTCGACTAAGGTGAATCCTTTGGGATGCGATTGGATTGAAGACGTTCTGTTTATAAATACAAATGCTTTCATGATAACTCGGCGATAACGAAGGTTCTTGCAACGTGCGACGACAGACACGGATGCACGCGCATCCGACTGTGTTAGGCGAAGCACATAGGATCGACTACAGGCTCATTGAAGCCTTAGACTGCGATCGCAACGCCGCGCGGGGGCCGAGAAGGGGGACGATGGTAAATCGTCCGGGCAAGAAAATTCGAAACACCAACGGATTCATCCAGGCAATGCAAAGGCATCGGAACGTTGGACAACTCTGGTTTCAAAAACCATGGTAAACTGGTGAATACAGAAACGCTACCTCGGCATTTGCAAGCCAATATCGATAGGATTGTGCGTGCTTTGGTGCTCGTGGATTTGGCAATCGGTGAATCTTGGCAGCATGGGTCCGAGGATTTGGATGAACTGCAGCACACTGGGACTTTTGGTTTCTTAGAAACGCAGCAGGAAGCCGTCGGACGCTTTTGCTTGACAGCAACTGAATTTTGTTTGTTTCTTTGACTGGTTGGTTCGTTCAACACCGCATATTCAGGGGGCTTAATCCCGCGACTCTCCGCCCACTGACGCCTTTGTGAAGGGGTATGACAGCAGCAGTCGGTCCAGCATTTTCTTGCCGTCGCACATCCGCAATGGCCATTCTGGCAAGGAAACGGTGTCGAATCCTCTTGGGCTCGTTCCCTGTCGTCAGCCACTGAGTTCAAGACTCCCTTGTGCATCACAAAGAGAAAAGAGGGCAAGGGCACCGGGAAATTGGCAAGCAGGAACACGCCAAGCACGAGATGAACGAACGCTCGGTGTGCAACGTTTCGGTGGGAACGGTTTTTGTAGCAGTTTGACTGCTTACAGAACAGCATGGGGAAGGGCAGAGGAGTGCAAGTTGATCCACGTTGGCGGACCATCATCTTACACCACGGATCGATGGAATACGAACTGAGAGCGCTGTGGCGTTTCTGCACAGAAATTCAGGTCGGTTCGCCGATTCGTTTTGGGGATTAAGGGAGCTTATGGCCCATTTTATCCCTCTTGGTCGCCAAATAGTGTGCGTTGTGCTCGTTGGGTGGACAAACGATGGGGACTTGATCGACCACGGTGATATCGAATCCCCGAAGATTGAAAGCTTCGGTCTTCTTGGGGTTATTGGTCAGCAACCGAACCTTTTTAAGTCCAAGATCCTTAAGGATCTGCAGTCCCACTCCGTAGTCTCGCATATCGGATTTGAACCCGAGTCGATGATTGGCTTCTACGGTGTCGAGGCCTTGGTCCTGGAGCGCATAAGCCTTAAGCTTTTGCGCCAAGCCAATGCCTCTGCCCTCTTGAGGCAAATACACTAGCACGCCTTTTCCTTCCTTGGCGATCGCATCCAGAGCCAGATGCAATTGATCACCGCAATCGCATCGAAGCGATGCGATCAAGTCCCCTGTAAAGCAGCTGCTGTGCATCCGTACCAAAGGAGCCTGATCGCCGGGAGCATCGACATCGCCGAAAACCAACGCGATGGGTTCTTGGTTTTCGTACTGAACCGAGTAGGCAAGGACTTGGAATTCCCCAAATCGTGTCGGCAATCGGCATTGGGCTGAGCGTGTGACGAGTTTTTCGCTTACTCGACGGTGGGCAATCAATTGTTCGACGGTGATGATCTCTAGCTGGTGTCGCTGGGCGATTTGAACTAGCTCATCACGGGTGGCGCGATCCCCACTGGAATTGAGTATTTCACAAAGAACACCGCAGGGGTTGAGTCCGGCCATGCGAGCCAAGTCCATGGAGGCTTCGGTGTGTCCAGCCCGACGCAGCACCCCACCTTCCATCGCCAGAAGCGGAAACACGTGGCCAGGCCTGACGAAATCGCTGACCTTGGACCCTTCGCTTGAAAGTCTTTTTATCGTCTCGGATCTCTCTGCTGCCGTGATACCGGTTTTGCAACCTGCAAAATCCACGGGCGTCAAAAATGCGGTGCTTAAAGGGGAAGTATTGGTCTCGACCATAGGACGAAGCTCAAGCCGCTTGGCGGTTGCCGGTAGAACCGAGCAACACAATTGACCATGTCCAGCGAGCATGAAGTTGATGATCTCGGGAGTGACACGGTCTGCAGCGCAAACAAAGTCCCCTTCGTTCTCGCGATTCTCGTCGTCCAAGACGATCACCACTTTGCCCGACGCAATCGCTTCGACGGCTGCATGAATGGTGCTAAATCGTTCTGGCATCCTTATTCTCTCCGATCTGAAATTTTCATGGCGATTCGGCAGGTTCGTCGCCTTCGAGATTGTAGTCCTTCATTTTCTTATGAAGTGTGTTTCGGTTGATTCCGAGTTTGATTGCCGTCTTGGTTTGAACCTGACCGCACATTTGCAAGACTTGAAGAATCAGCTCTCTCTCGACTTTATCGACGACCCTAGAATGCAAATCGTTGCTCTCTGGAGAGGCTAACCGCAGTCCTTCGGCAACAAGCAACTTGGACAGACTCTCGAAGTCCGGTGGTAGGGATGGCGCACCGACCGAAAAGTCCTCAGGGGGTTGGCTGCCGGTGACGACTCCGGGTAGAAGTTCGATCGTAAATTCATCGGTCTCGGACATAACCACTGCGCGTTCTATGTAGTTTTGCAATTCGCGTACATTCCCCGGCCAGTGGTAATCCTGCATGGCCGCCATGGCCTCGCGTTGGATGTGCACGACGTACCGCTGGTTCTGTTCGTTGTAGAATTTTAGGAAATAGGAAACCAGGAGCGGAATGTCTTCACGACGCTTGCGCAATGGGGGCAGTTCGATCGGTACCACATTCAGTCGCCAATACAAATCCTCACGGAATCGCTCGCTGCGGATCTCTTCGGCCAAATTGCGATTGCTTGCTGCTATCAGGCGTGTATCCACGGTGACTGTTTCGGTGTCGCCAACACGTTCGAATTGCTTTTGCTGCAGGACACGGAGCAGTTTGACCTGGAGGTGCAGTGATGTGCTGTTGATCTCATCCAAAAAGATCGTCCCGGTGTGTGCCGCTTCGAATCGCCCAGCCCGATTCCCTACCGCACCGGTGAAGGCCCCTCGGACGTGCCCGAAAAGTTCGCTCTCCAAAAGGCTTTCGCTGAGCGCTCCGCAATTGACCTTAACGAAAGGTCCAGAGACGCGGTGGCTCAACTGATGGATCGCGTTGGCGATCACTTCCTTGCCCGTTCCTGTCTCTCCCAAGAGCAAAACAGAGGCGTTGGTCTTGGCAACTCGCTTGGTCAGATGCGCGACCTCTCGCATCGCTGGAGAAGAGCCAATCACCCCGGGTAAATGCTCTCCTAACGATTTTGAAAGTTTGGCGTTCTCGCGAACGTCATCGGACATCGGCTGACCCAAATTCTAGGATGAGAGCCGGCCCGCTGGAGCTACTTTCAAGGCTTGGGATCGGAGGCTAAGCGACCGTAGACCTCATCGATGGCGTCGAGGATTTGACCCATCACCAGGCGGGTGACCGGCTCGGTTTGCCCGCGACTGTTATAAACATCGTACTGGGCATTCAAAGTATCGGAAGATATCAAAAGCCCAAATCGTCGGATCGATTGCACAAAAATCTGGCTAGCCTGCTCACGCTGCGCGGGGGTTTGGGTCATGTCGCCAGCAAGCCTCAGAAGATTGTTTTGCTCTTCCTGCGTATCGGCCAATCGGATCATCGCACCCGATGCACCTGGGCTCGGCAGGTCCGGATAGACGCTCCGTAAGTAGTTGACTGCGTTGTCTTTCCATAGGATACGGTCTTCGGGAGTTGCCCTGGGGTATGCGATGATTTGATTCATGCGGGAAAGAATATCCCCCAAACCTTCGACTGTGGGGGGAACGCTTCCCGCTACCACGCCCGGGTCGCTGGCTGCGACTAGATGTTCCCCCCTGCTGAGATTCTCAGCAAGCAGGGCGATGGGAACCGTCGAGGTCGATGGGTTGGACCTGACCCGTTGGATTAGCTGGCCTAAATCTAAGTCTCTGAGGTGATCGACGATAAAAATGCCTTCGAAGGGAACGGCGTTGCGAAGCCCGTTGAAAACGTCGTCTACCGAGGAGGCTTCCCAGTACCGAAGTCCCATCGAATTGACAAGGTCATGCATGTGGGATCGGAGCGAAGGGCTAGCACCGACAATCATGACCATGGGGTCGGCCATGAGTTGCTGCATTTCCCTAGCGTTGAAATCGACACGGCTAGAGCCTTGGAAACCACCGTCGCGAAATTGGGTACTGGCCGATGGTTTGGGGTTAGGATAGGTTGCGATCTCGACGGAATCATTATCGGAGGTAAGATCGACGGAACTGCTTTTGGAAACAGGAATCAGTTCTTGTTGATCGATCAGAGAGTTCATCAGCGCAATGGTTGCCGGGTAACGCACACTTGG
>JAGWZB010000217.1 GCA_018969045.1 Planctomycetota bacterium
GGGGTTGATCTTCATTCTCTGGATGGCGAAGTCGACGACCCGCTGATAGTACCGCTTCCAGATCGCTTCGACCGCGTCAACGTCTCCCGATTTGATTTCTTTGAGCCAGTTTGAGACCGACCCGAGATCTTCGTAAGACTTGATTTGGGCAAGTGAGCTCATGAGTTGGAGAGGATTTGGCTGGCGTTTGCGAACACAATCGCATCGAGCGTGCGAAACAAAAAAACGATTTTTTCAAAAAGGAAAATCCATGACTGTGCTCGAGGGGACTTGGACCAAAAGGCTAACAAATCGCCCAGGAATCACCAGGGAACCCCGTTTTGGGGAATTCGGTTCCCAAATTTTTTTAGCCCTGGAAGAAGTTTTCCGCGTCGCTTTTTGGGAACCAGTGGTCGGACAAACGGGGTTATTAGGGTTGTAAGGACGCGTTGTTTTTCCCAGGGAGGGTGTTTAGGAGCTTTTGTTGGTAAGGCAGGTTCAAGATGAGACGGTTATTTTCTTTTCAGGATCGCATGCATTTTCTTGCAAGCTAGGAATCCCATGCCAAAAAGTTTTTTTCCTCGCTGTTTTGAACCTGATCCTCGCTGCGCTGGTAAATCCAACCCATGCGGGCGTATTTACTTGGCAGACGGTCCAAGCGATCGCGGGGGACTCGGATGTCGATAACACAGGAACGCTCGTCTATGCCTACAACTTCGGGCCTAATGCTGGACCCAGCCAAGTCCAAACGGTTATGGTCGGTGGAGTCAATTTCCAAGCTTTTGGAGCCCCAATTATCGAGTCTAACGAGAAAGAAATAAAGATAGGCGATGTGATATTGTCGGAAGATATCGGAGAACTCAATGGCTTTGATACCAGCGCAAACGCAGGCTCCTTTGCCTCTCTGAGTTCCTCCTATACAAGGGCCTTCTAGGAACCGCAATCGCGGCGAGCTATTACGCGACAATGACCCTGACCCTAGGAGGACTCGATGCTGGAAGTTCCTATCGAGTGCAGATTTGGGTAAACGACTCGAAAAAAGATATCCTTTATAACCGAGTCGAGATTGGTGGCGGCGGTACCAATACCGAAGTCAAAACGAATGTCGCCGGTACCTTTGGGGCTATAGGTCAATTTGTCATCGGAACCTTTACTGCCACGGGTTCTTCGCAGCAGATCACGTTTGTGGGTCTAACGGATGTCGATGGAATAACCACTTACAGTAGAAACCCTATCGTCAACGCATTTCAATTACGACTCGAATCCAGCGCACCGGTCCCCGAACCGACCTCGATGGCGATCTTTGGGCTCGGTGCTTTAGGCTTTGCGTATCGCGCTCGGCGGAAGAGGAGTAAGGAGTAAGCCTGTCAATCAGGTCAACAGCGTCAACAAGGTCCGCCGTCAATGCCGTCAATCTTGTCAACTCCGTCAATGAAGTCAAAAAAGCGTCCGCCGTCAGGCAGGCGTAAGGTGCAAGGAGAACAATTGGCCCAGGGTGAAGCTTGGCTTGCCCTGGGCTGCTAACTTGCGCACTGATGGGTTGGCGAGGCAAGAATAAAGCCGCACTGATTTCGGAGAAATCAACGACTCTGCAAGGAAACAGCCGCACTGATTTCGGAGAAATCAGCGACTCTGTAGGAAATCAGCGAACATCGGAATATGGCCCAGAGCGGCGCTTGGCTTGCCCTGGGGTGCGATTGCCGTATGGGCTACTTATTCCGATGGCCCTAAGGTGATGATTGTCGAAGCCGAACTCACAGGATCGGGCGCATTGCCTGATTTAACAACCGCCGTGAGCTTGCCCTCACCCACAAGCCGATGCAAAAAGACCACCCTATAGGAAACTTGATCCTGCGGCCTGAGCGTTTGGATAGGGTCCATCGTCAGGGCCCTCCCTGCTTCGTCGAATTGATAACTCGATGCTGCCGGACCACGCACATCGGTGGCTTGCAAACCCTCGGGTACTTGCAACATCAATACCACTTGCTGCTGATTAATCGCCGATGCATTTCTGACGGTGATGATGTAGTCGGATTGATCATTGAGCCTAGCCGCCCGACTCACTGGCTCGATCGAAACCACCAAGTCCGATGCAGGTGCTGTTGGGATACCCGTCGAAGGAGTCGTCGGTGGAAACGTCGGCTGAGGGTTAGCAGGCTGTGGATTGGTTGGAACTCCCGCCGATGGCAAACCGGTCTGAACAATCGGTATCCCCACATTCTTCATGATCCGTATGGCTCGATCCTCTGAATCGACGGTTCCGACGACCTGAGCATCCGCGGACGCTTGGCCTCCACTGAAATTAACTTGGTAGTCGGTCGTCGTTCCGACAGGCAACTCCGGTAGACGCCACCTAAGTATCTGATTGGCATAAAGTGGTTCAAAGCCCGCCGAAGCACCCGTCGGGGTCAAGGCTGGATCGTACTTGACCGTAACAATCATGTTGCGAACCGCCACTGGTCCGGTGTTGCGAACCAATAGTTGCACCGAAGTGGCCGTGCCGACAGCAACCGGATTGGCACCCGTGCTGGTTCGCATCTCAAGTTCGACCTGGGGAACCCGCTGGGTGCCTGGGAGCGCCCGGATCGTGGCTGCAGAACCGGTCAGGATTTGATTGGCTGTGCGAGCGGTCGCTTTGACCGTCAGTTCACCCTCTCGCTCGGCTAGGAATTGAGCCGACAGATCCACCGATTGGCCAGGAGCAAGATACCCAACGGCTCGGGAGACTTCGCGAGCTCCATCTCGAGCATGCACAAGCCCCGCACCGGCTTCAAGGAAGACCACCAAATCGGTCACGGTCTGATTGCCGGTGTTGGTAAGCTTCATATTGAACGACGCCAAATCCCCAACGGCAACTTGGGTGTTGGTCGGATCCGGATTGATGCTCAGTGTGACTTGTGGTTTTTGTACCAACGTGGAGACGACGGCATTCTTTTGGATCCCCGGTGCACCGGTGGCTTCGAATACCACGCGAGCGTCCATTTCGCTGGTCGCTTCGGTGATGATTTGCACATCGAGCGCTTGCCTTGGTCCCAACGAACCGACATCCCAGGACATGCTGTTTCCGGTCCGCCTGGTCGGCTGGGGAGTGACGCTTTGGATATTCATCCCGTTGGGTACTGCCGCTGTCAGTACGACGTTTTCGGCTTGGGCGTATCCGTCGTTTTCCAACGTCGCGGCATAAGCCAGCGGCTGGGCCGGGACAGCCACCTCTGGACCAGTTACGCGAAGATTAATGTCTGCCGAAGTCCATGTGACTTGGACACTGCCGCGACCCAAAGGCAGTTCCGGCATGTTCTCGGAGGGTTGCCCAGGTCGTACGACTTCCACTTCGATCAGCGCCGACGCATTGGCTTTGGATAAGGTACTGGGTTGGAGCATGTTGACCACTTCGACGACCGAATTGCCATTGCGATCGACGTACTTCTCGAAGACTTCGCCGTATTGGGGCAGGAACCGAGCCACTTCGGGATTGAGCGATCGATAGCGGACGATCCAGCCTTCTGCGGGTACGATCCCATCGGCCTTGTTGACTTTGGTCACTAACGTGATTGGCTGACCGCTTTGTGTTTGCTGTGGTTGTGGGAACTCCCATCGAGCATCCACCCAGTAGATCGTCGCGGTCTGGCGGCGTTTATCCCAAGCGTCGCTGCTGGGGGCCATGACCGTCACTTTCGAGACCCCTTCGCTGGGGCTCGATAGGCTCAGCCAGGTTTGTCCTTTTCGGATGGGCAGGTCGTCATCGGTGCGAGACGTACCTCTGGTGATCTTACCAGGTTCGGCACTTGTGCGACCGCGTGCAAAGTCGACGTCGAGTTTGCCGATGTCGTTTTTGGTTTGGTGCTTCTTGAAAAGGTGTTGCTTTTGGCTTTGGTTGTCGTCTCCAACATCGATGATTTGACCGACGCTTTCGGGAGAAAGCATCCATTCGATCGGTTCACCTGTGACCAATAGACCGTCTTTGCCGCAGATTCCAGCCAGCAAGATCACTTCGCCACCCACAGGCGCGACCAGTTTGGTCGGGGTCAGGAGCAGTTCCCCGCATCGGGCTCGGGCTGCATCGGCGGTCATCTGGCCGCCTTGGCAAAGCTTGCACTGGTGTCCGGATTTACCATCTCCTGCGGTGGGAACTCCGTGCATGCACTTTTTGGGTTCCGGAGGAGTCTGGTACGCTGGACCTTGGGCCGGATACCCGTTGTTGGCACCGTGGGGTGAGACCAGGGTGGTCGACTGACCCGAGAAGATGGTTCCACCGTTGGGATTGATGGCCGGCAAGGTTAACGTCTTGCATCCAGAGGCAAGCACCAGCAGGCACAGAATCAGCGACCCAAGCTGCAGAGTCGACGCGGGCCATAACGGCCCAGCGTCCGGAACGAGCCGGACACAATGAGCTATCTGGGATCGCAGCCGAGCAAGCATTTTGCAGGATCACAAGTGCCAAGGAAAGATTCGAACGCATCGAGGCGCAGTGAGCCTCGAAGGAACGTACCTTGTGACCTGACGGCTTGTTGAAGAATTTTCTACACAAGCCGGCAATTTGCAGTCCGATCAGTCCGATCAGTCCGATCAGTCCGATCAGTCCGATCTAGTTGGTTTTATCGGGAGCAAGGGCCATAGGTTTTGCGCCTGCTTGATCGGTTGGAGTTGCATCGGCATCCAAGTCCCCTAGGGCGTATTGGATACCATCGAGCATGTGGCGTAGGATCATCGGTTTGGAGAAGGTGTCTTCGCGGTGTCCGAAATTGGTGTAGAAGACACGTCCTTTGCCGGCCGTGCGCAACCAACTGACGGGGACTTCGCGAGGCCCGTCGTTGATCAGCTTGCTGACGGCATCTTGCTTCATATCGAGACTGACCAGGACTCTGAGGGTTTTGGTACCGACGTAGGTTTCCGGGTTGTACTGATAGATTTCGTCGGTGTGCCAGAACCCTTTTCCTTCGAAGGCTTTATTGAGCACGTGATCGGGGTCATTGAGTTTGAAGGCCCAGGTTCCGCCGGCGTTCCATGGGTGTCCTGCGAACTCACCTCCGACGATTGCGCGACAATCGGGGTGTCTGCCAAAGTTATCGCTGGCAGCGTGGAAGCCTGCCAAGCCTTTGCCGTTCATGATGAAATCAAGAAAGGCGTTTTGTTGGGCCGGGGTTTGAAACTGCATGTGGGTGGTATTGTTCAGCAGAATCAGGTCGTATTTGGCTAGATTCTCTGGAGTGAACACGTCGTAGGTATCGGCTAAGTCCACGGTGAAAGCCTTGGTCTTTTTGGCCATCGACTCGACAGCAAAATTGCCGTAGGGGATCGATCCATGGATGAACCCTTCGCATCGGTAGAACATCAGGATTCGGCGTTCTTTCTTTGGGGTCGCGACGGCTTGGGCTGGAACTGCGTTTTCAATCGCAGCTTTTTGTGCGTCGGACAGGGGCCGAAAGCTATCGGCTTTTTTCTTTTGCCATGGATCAACGTCTTGGGCAAAGCCAAATCCAGATGCAAAGCAACAGGCAACGGTCAACGATACTAGCCATTTCATGGGGATCTTCTCCGAGAGGATGTCGTAGCGAAAGGAATTCGTAGCAAAATAGGCGTAGTCGACGGGCTAACCAATCAACATCCGCTAGGGGGCTTGGGGGGCGTTTGCGGGTGGATTAGCGGGCAGATTAGGTTGGGGCAGAAGGACCTTTTGGCTGCCTTTGGGGACTCCCAGCAAAGCATCGTCGGGATTCGTTGCAAAGGGTTCTGCAAGTTGGACTCCTGCAAGGAGTGCTAGGAGCAAGGTGGCTACGAAATAGATCGAGTAGTGGAAGAACGACTGGCCTACTTCCAGTTCGCAGCAGCCGATCGAGACGGCAACCCCAAGTCCAAACATGATCGCCACGAGGATCGACATCTGTAGCAGGTCGACTTGGGCAAGCACGCGGTTGCCGAAATATTTGGCGACCAACCAGTAGACGGCCCAAGTCAGGGCAAAGACTCCTGCGCAGATCCCCAGTCGCATCAATCTCTCTTTGCCGATGTACCCACCAAGCTCGTCGTCTTTGAAAAAAGTGTATCCGATCGAGGAAAGCGGATAGGCCAGTGCGGCAGCAACCAGGGCCAGCGCCCAGGTCGGAGGGGTGATCCCGGCAAGTCGGGCCCACAGAGCAGCGATGATCGAAACCGCAGCTACGCAGATCGCAACGACGATTTGGAGTCCATTGGGAGTGAACTCGACCCGTTTGATCGGCTTAAGGACCGGTTTACCGGCAGCATCCTTGGGGCCATAGTTCTCCGGTGCATGGATGACGACTTCTTGCGATTTGTCCGGAACGGTAATCTTCTGCTTGCACTTTGGACAAGGCCCCTGCTTTCCAGCGAACTTATCGCTGACGGTGAATCTTGAAAGGCAACCTGGGCAGGTGACTGGGATTGGCATATCGAACTAGGATGCTTAGAACTGTCGGTTGGAAGGCTTCCGATGGTATCTTCTGATCGGAATGCCTGAAGGATATGTATTGTAACCGATTTTGCTGGTGAGTTAGTGGCCTCAATGACTGAAATCGCTCTTGGTAAACCCTCCTTCAATATCGTTTTGTATCAGCCTGAAATCCCCCAGAACACTGGGAATATAGGTCGATCCTGCGTGGCTCTGGACGCCAAGCTTTGGATTGTAAGGCCGATGGGATTTCGGCTCGATGAGAAACTCGTCCAACGTGCGGGTTTGGACTACTGGCAATTTCTGGACATCCAAGTCGTCGATACTTGGGCTCAGATGCTCCAGCTTATGAACCCCCAGCGGACTTGGTTTTTCACCAAATTCGCAGAGCAGTTGCACACCGAAGTTCGGTACGAAGTGGGGGACTGGCTGGTCTTTGGGAGCGAGTCCAACGGATTGCCTGCGAGTGTGCGTCAGGACAGGATTTCACAGTGCGTCCGGTTGCCGATGACGGGCCCGGTCCGCAGTTTGAATCTTTCGGTATCTGCTGGAGTGGGGCTCTACGAAGCGTATCGGCAGTGCGCGGCGGCCCAGTCCGATTCTGCGAAAATCCACTAAGCGAGAATCCGCTCGATGATGGTACCATGGACATCCGTGAGCCGATAGTCGCGGCCTTGGAATCGGAACGTCAATCGAGAGTGATCGAAACCAAGCAGGTGCAAGATCGTGGCATTGAGATCGTGCACATGGACGGGGTTTTCGACGGCGTTAAAGCCCAAGTCGTCGGTCTTCCCCAAGACGAATCCTTTCTTGAGTCCGCCGCCGGCCATCCAGATGCTGAAAGCGCGGTTGTGATGGTCTCGTCCGTCGTTTCCACCTTGGACCATCGGAGTGCGTCCGAATTCACCCCCCCAGATGACCAAGGTATCTTCGAACATCCCGAGCCGTTTGAGGTCTTGGACCAGCGCTGCGCTGGGTCGGTCGGTCGCAGCGGCATTGTTTTTCACACCGTTGGTCAAATCGCCGTGTTGATCCCAGACTTCATGGAACAATTGCACGAAGCGAACACCGCGCTCAAGCAGTCTTCGTGCGAGCAAGCAGTTTCGGGCAAAGCTAGCTTCTTTTGGGTCCTTGACTCCGTAGAGCTCGAGCGTTTCTTTCGATTCGGAACTCAGGTCCATCAGCTCCGGGGCGCTGGTTTGAAGTTTCGAAGCCAGTTCGTAGGATTGGATACGCGAGGAAATCTCTGGGTCCCCGACTTGATCCAGATTCAAGCGGTTGAGGTTGGCGATCGCATCGATGGTATCGCGTTGGGCTTGGCCATCGATTCCTTTAGGGTTCGAAAGATACAGCACTGGATCACCGGTACTTCGGAAGGGAATACCTGCATAAGTCGTTGGCAGAAAGCCGCTCCCGTAATTACTAGCCCCTCCGCTGGTTCCCTTGGCACTGGTTAGAACCACAAAGCCGGGTAGATCTTTGGATTGGGAACCCAGTCCGTACAGTGTCCAGCTCCCGAGGCTTGGTCGACCAAACTGCTGCGAGCCGGTGTTCATCATGATTTGGGCAGGAGCATGGTTGACCGCATCGGTTTGCATCGAACGGATCAGAACGATGTCGTCGGCGATGGATCCGATGTGCGGGAGGACTTCGCTGAGCTCCATGCCGCATTGGCCGTTGGGGGCGAAATTAAATTTGCCCCCCAGCAGTGCCGAGTTGGGATTGATGAAGGCTGCTCGGTAGCCTTTGAGAAGCTCCGGGGGAGGCAGCTGACCGTTTCGCTTGGCCAACTCGGGTTTCGGGTCATAGAGTTCCAGTTGGCTCGGTGCACCGGCTTGGAACATGTACACCACTCGTTTGACTTTTGGCGGAAAATGGGGTTCTTTCGCGGCAAGAGGACCGTCACGCCCGTCCGCCGATAGTTCGCTTGCCAGAAGCTCCGTCGCG
>JAGWZB010000218.1 GCA_018969045.1 Planctomycetota bacterium
TCCCAGGCCTCCTGGGTATTGGCGTCAAGCTTCTTTAATTTCAAGTGCTTGAGTTCACCCAAAAAGCCATTCTGAGCAAGACCATTGGGAAACTCAATCGTCCAGTTCTTTTCCTTCCCCTCGATCTTCTGCAAGTTCAAGAGCGAACCATCCACCAACCCAGCACGGATCGATTCGGTCGCAGTTACAGGCTTTTTGCTACCGCTACGATCCATTCGGAGAATCTCTTCGGTCTTTTTGATGATCTCCGCATCGCTGCTGGTATCCGTAGCTTTGTAGACCACCTGCTCTTGATCCACCGAGACGAGGTTTCCCTTCCAAATTTGACCATGGATATCGCTGATTTGCATCGTTAAGGGTGTTTGAGCCAACACCGAAGCCTGTGGAAGCCCCGTCGCTAGAATCATAGCCAAGAGCATACCGAGCAACCG
The DNA here is from genome assembly GCA_018969045.1 of Planctomycetota bacterium. Lineage (GTDB taxonomy): Bacteria > Planctomycetota > Planctomycetia > Pirellulales > Pirellulaceae > JBKCUI01. The sequence continues at coordinate 432 of JAGWZB010000218.1, forward strand.
CCATGCTCCAGAGAGCCTTGCGTCATCCAAAACCCTGAAAGACTCCACTTGAGCCAAGATGCGTTGCATGGCAGAGATCCCGATGACAAAGAAAATCCTTCAAAACCGACCTCCAATATACTACCGATTGGATAGCCCATTGCCTACTGCGCTTCAGTCGTGCAATCCAATACCACTGAGGATGCGCTCGCGGTGCTTGTGAATTCGCTCAGACCTGGTTTTCGATTGCTTGGCCGCCGCAAAAAAGAGCAAATAACCCCGCTGCCTACCTGGGGTTAATGCCTCGAATGCCTCTCGAAACCGCGAATCGGATTCCATGACCGCCAAAAGCTCGACGGGCCAAGCCATATCCGAAGGTTTGGTCGAGGGTGGTTTGTATCCCTTGTTCTCAAGTTCTATTGCACAGCGGATGAAATGATCAATGGCTGGTCGTTGCTGTTGGATCTGACGCACCGACTGGAAACGAAGAAGCCTGGCAGCCTGCGAATTTTCGCCAGGGCTTTCAAGAAGACCCTCGGGATCTTCGATGCCAGCACCTTTAAAGAAACTCAGCGAGCAGTGATCCTTCAGCGCCGCTACGACGGCAATGTTTTTTCCACCTATCGTGTAGCAAGGTACGCTCCATTTGACCTCTTCGGTCAACCCAGCCTGGAGAACTATCTGACGCAATAACTTCAGCTCGGATTGCCAAGGATGAACCTTGCACTCCAGGCTACCACCCAACGGACATCGTCCACAGCCATGTGCAAGATATTCATCCACACTCGAGGGTTTCTTTGGCGTTAGAGGATTCATGGTTATCAATGATCTGGACTGCTACGGTGTAAAATGGTGCAGCTGCACCGATGGAACGTTTCCATTCAGTTCGCTGGATGGATCCACTTCGGAGCACCTGCGGCATAATGCTCTTTCTTCCAAATCGGAACCTCCGCCTTGACCCTCTGTACGATCCACTGACAAGCCTCCATGGCATCGGAGCGATGAGCCGATCCGGTCGCTACGACCATGCTGGTCTGGCCCACAGGAACGCTCCCCAATCGATGCACAAATGCAACGCGTTGCAGTTTCCACAACTGACTGGCCTGTTGGATTAGCTCATTCATTTTGATCGTCGCCATCGATTCATAAGCCTCATACTCCAGGCTAAGGGTTTCGATGCCTCCGGTATATCGTCTCGTGATTCCGACGAACATGGAAATCGCTCCCACATAATCCATGCTGCATGCACAGGAGACTTGGTCCAAGTCGATCGGCTCACGCACAAATTCGATCATCATGCACCTACTCGTTCTTGAGTTCTTCGATGTATCCAGCATACTTGGCCAACTCCTGCGAGTCGACTTTGGGATACTCCAGATCGAGACTTTCCAAATGGGCTGCGATCAAGTCGGCCACGGTGGCCCTGGCATACCACTTGTCGTCGGCAGGGATCACATACCAAGGAGCTTGCTTGGTCGACGTTGCTGGCAACGCTTCCTCAAAGGCTTGTTCGTACTCTTTCCAAAGTTTCCGTTCGGCCAAATCGCCGGCGTTGAATTTCCAGTGTTTATCGGGAGTCTCCAGTCGCTCTAGCAGTCGTTTTCGCTGCTCGTCGCGCGAAACGTGGAGGTAGAACTTCAGGACACTTGTTCCGCTTTCGACCAGAGTCTTCTCAAACATCCGGATTTCTTCGTAACGGCGTTTCCACAAGTCCGAGAGCTTCTTGTAGGGCATCAGGTTTTGCGCGTCGAGGAACTTCGGATGCACCCTGACTACCAACACCTCCTCGTAATAGGATCGGTTGAAGATCGATACGAGTCCCTTTGGGGGTAAGAATCGCATGGGACGCCACAGAAAATGATGTCCAAGCTCTTCGCTATTGGGCGCTTTGAATCCAATGACTCGGCAACCCTGTGGGTTCATACCTCGGAATACATGCCGAATGATGCCGTCTTTGCCCGATGTATCCATGCCTTGAAGGATCACCAAAAGGGATCGCTGACCACTAGCAAAGAGCTTATCCTGAGCCTCTTGCAGTTGCTCGAGGTCTTTGAATAGTGCTTCGAAGCCCTCGGACTTGCCCTGCAGTTCATCACCGGCCTTGGTGGCAATTTTGGATAGTTTAAGCGTCTCACCCTCTTTGACGCGAAATTTCTTGGGGTCGAATCGATGTTTCTTCATAGCTGTAAGTACCTAAATCCGATCGTGGTTCCATTCAAAGAAAAGACGTTTTTGGACCGCTTAACCAATTTTCCAATCCAACCCGATATCGTGCACCGGTGCTGAATGCGTCAAGGCTCCAACGCTGATTCGATCCACACCGGTTGCCGCAATCCCAGCAATCGTCTGGAGATTCACTCCCCCTGATGCTTCAAGCTGGACCGATGGAGCGAGTCGATCCCGGATCGCAACGCACTGACTCAGAAGCTGACAATTCATGTTGTCCAAAAGTATGATGTTCGGACCGGCTTTCAACGCCGATTCAAGCTGTTCGATACGGTCGATCTCGACTTCAATCATCACAGGCTGTTCACGCTGGATCGCCCCCGAAGCTAGAAAAGCTTTCGCATGCTCAACGGCTTGGCCCGCATCCAGCAATTCTCCATTGGCTGCAGCCCTAGATGCCAAATGGTTGTCTTTAATCAGAATCCCATCGTAGAGCCCTAGCCGATGATTGTGACCGCCGCCACACCGGACTGCGTATTTCTCCAATCGCCGCCATCCCGGAGTGGTTTTCCTAGTGTCATAGACTCGGGCTTGTGTCCCCCATACCGCATCAACAAACCGCTTGGTCAAGGACGCAACGCCGCTGAGTCGGCATAGGACATTCAAGATAGTGCGTTCGCAAGTCAATAGATCTCGGGCATCGCCCCGTAGCACCGAAAGCACTTGGCCTGGCTCTATCGCCTGGGCGTCACCTACCTGCTGGTCCCATTGGATTTCTACATCCAACTCGGCAATCATCTCGTCGATCAAATCAATCCCCGCAGCAACGCCATGACTGCGAGAGACCAACGCCGCCGATCCACGCACTCCCGCAGGAACAATTGCCATCGTTGTCAAATCGATGCTTCGGTCCAAGTCCTCTCGGATAGCCAAACGCAGTATTTCGGAAAGATCCTCCAGCAGAAACTCATCGATCGTCTGAGATCGGTAATCCATGGAATCCCTCTAAGGCACGGTCTCTAAGGCTCGGTCACAAAAATGCTCAAAAATGCGAGGGGTTGAAGATCCTCCCAGCATTCGTCATAGTGTACCAACCAGCACGGTCCAAGCCACGCGTTTGGCTAGACCCGCATTTCCAAATCCCCAATTTTCTCGGAGCTTCACAATGCAATCTCGCAGTCTCAAACCCTTTGGGCGTAAAAATTTTGCTCTTTCTTCGTTGTCGATCGTTGCGAGCCTCTTTGGTAACTCGATGCTCCTCGATGCAACCCCCGCTGTGGCGCAGGAATCCGCAAAAGCCGAGACTCTGAGCTTTGCCAACGGAAAGATCACCGTAGAAAAACCAGCAAGCTGGAAAACCGTTCCACCGAAGTCCAATATCGTCCAGTACGAATTTAGAGCGCCCGCCGAAGGCGAACAAACCGCACGAGTTACCGTGATGGGCGCAACCGGAGGGATCGAAGCCAACATCGTTCGCTGGATCGGACAGTTCGATGGACTCACCCGAGCCGATGCAAAGATCGAGAAAAAGACCATTCAAAAAACCACCGTCCACATCGTCGAACTCGAAGGGACTTACAAGGATTCCATGGGTGGCGGTCCATTCGCCCCAGGCCCTGTCAAGAAAGTAGAAAATCACGCGATGATCGGATTGATCTTCGAACTCGAAGGTGGCGAACTAGTCTTCGTCAAAATGACCGGACCCAAGAAAACCATCGCCGGCGAACGCGAAGCCGTTATGAAGATGGTCGAAGGTCTCAAGAACAAGTAGAATCTCTCAGAATCTCTCGGTCGAGTACCACTACCAGCGAGCACGAGCACGAGCACGAAAAACTGCCCGTGCACGTGGTCAGACGTGTCGAAGACTACTAAAAAACCTCAGAACCGAAGTTGCTTGACATGCTATTCCATCATTTATCGGCTCCCGCCGTGGCTGCTCTAACGCCCGATACACCCATCGTCTTTCCCCTGGCTGCCATCGAACAGCATGGCCAGCATCTCCCGGTATGGACCGATACGCTACTGACCCAATCCCTGATCGATCGGGTTTCGGCCCGCATGAACGATCGAGTCGTCTTCGCACCAGTCATGTGGCTGGGGAACTCCCACCACCATTTGGACTTCAACGGAACTCTGTCGGCCTCTCCAAGGGTCTACCTCGATCTGCTGTGCAGTTTGATGGACAACGCCATCGAACAAGGTTTCCGCCGTATCGTCTTTATCAACGGACACGGCGGCAACGATGTACCTGCCAAACAGGCGACTTTTGAAGTACGACAAAAGTATTCGACCCGCGATGATTTGCTCTTCCTGATGACCACCTATTGGGGGTTGGGGGTCGAACCCTGGACTTGCGATCCGAGCATCGTTCAGAGGGAAATGGGCCACGCCTGCGAGTGGGAGACTTCGATGGTTCTAGCACTGAAACCAGAACTCGTTGGAGCTTATTCAACCCTTCCAACTGTTGAACCTGGGAATCCGTTCCGCCCGGGAGTTCGCGCATGGAAGACCAAGGATCGCACGGGCCCTGGACACATCGGAGTCCCAAACGCGGCTTCGGCTCAAAAAGGGGAGTTGCTTTTGAGGTTGTTCAGCGACGCTCTAGTCCAGTGGCTCGATCGAGTCGTCGCCTGGGATGGTTCCTCCTGGGAAGGTTAGGCGCAGAAACTCTATTTTTTCAGAATGGCTGCTAGTTCCTCAGACCCCTCCGAATCAATAGAGCCTCCACACTCGGCTCCTTCCCCCGGAAATCGACGTACTGCTGCATCACCTCCCGTGATCCACCCTTGGAAAGGATCTTTTCACGGAACGACGCACCATTGGCCGCAGTAAGGCCTCCGGTCGCTTTCATAAATGCATAAGCGTCCGCAGCCAAAACCTCGCTCCATAAGTATGCGTAATAGCCAGCGGAGTAGCCGCCCGACCAAACGTGTGCAAAGTAACTGCTCCGATACCTCGGCGGTACCGCCGCCAGATCAACACCGTATTTTGCTAGCGTTTGCTTCTCAAATGCTACAACATCCGTCGGGATCTGATCTGGGGTTAGGGAGTGCCAAGCCAAATCCAAAAGTGCCGCCGACAGATACTCCAAAGAATCAAACCCCTTGTTGAACTTGTTGGCTGCAATCGCTTTGTCGAGCAGCCCCTTGGGTAAAACTTCTCCCGTTTGGTAGTGCCTAGCGTAATTGGCCAAGATATCCGGCTCGATCGCCCAGTCTTCATGGAATGTCGATGGGAACTCAACGTAATCCCTTGGGACGCTGGTCCCTGATAGACTTGGGTACTCGACCGATGAGAATAAACCATGAACGCCATGCCCAAGCTCATGAAACATCGTCTGGACATGGTCCAAGCTCATCAAGGCTGGTTGGCCTTCGGCCGGCGCGGGGATGTTCATCACATTGATCACTACCGGCAACTGATGCAGCAGCCGCGTTTGGGAAACCAATGAGTCCATCCACGCTCCACCCCGCTTGGAGTCTCTCTGGAAATAGTCGGCATAAAACAAACCGATCGGTTTTCCATCTTGCCCTACGACATCAAAAACCCGGACGCCTGGGTGCCAAACAGGCAAGTCCTTGCGCTCCTTGAATTCCACGGAGTAAAGCTTCTTGTAAGTGTAAAAAACGCCGTTTTGAAGGACGTTTTCGAGCTCAAAGTACGGTTTGATGGCCGATTCATCGACCTGATACTTCTTGGCTCGGACCTTTTCCGCATAGTACTCCCAATCCCAAGGCTCCGGTGGTCCGGTCAGTCCATCCTCTTTCATCGCTTCAGAGATCAGCCCAGCTTCGGCTTTGACCTTGTCGACCACCCCAGGGACCAGATCCTCCAACATCTTCATAGCGGCTTTAGGATTGCCAGCCATTTGGTTTTCAAGGGTAAAGGACGCATGATCGCGATATCCAAGCAACCCGGCTCGCTGCGCTCTGAGTTTCGCAAGCTCCAAAACAATCGGTTGGTTGTCAATTCCTCCATTTTCCCCGAGCGATCGGTTGGCACTGGCTAGCCAAAGTCGCTGTCGAAGCGGTCGGTTTTTAAGCGATGTGAGAGTCGGTTGCCGAGTCGTATTGGTGATCGCAAGCAGATATTTGCCATCTTGACCTCGAGCCGTGGCGGCTTGTTTTGCCGCCGCGATTTCCCCTTCGCTCATCCCATCAAGCTCTCGAACATCCTCGACTTGAACTGCCCGCTCTTTGGTGACTGCTAATAAGTTGTTCTGGAACTGGGTGGTCAACGTCGAGATCCGCTCATTGATGCTGCGAACCTGAGACTGCTGTGCATCGGTCAGTCTGGCTCCTGCACGGACAAAGTCTTCGTAGGTCTTCTTCAAAAGGCGTTGCTGTTCTTCGCTGAGTTTCAGTTCCTGTCGCTGATCCCATAGCTTCTCGACCCGCTCAAAGAGCTGTTTGTTCAGGTAGATATCGTCGGAGTGACGAGCAAGTTTGGGCGCAACGGCTCGTTCGATTTCATGAATGGATTCGTTGGTGTGGGCTCCCGATAGATTGAAAAAAACGGCGGATACACGCGTGAGAATTTCTCCTGATTTTTCCATGGCCACCAGCGTATTCTCAAAAGAGGGTGGGTCCTTTTGCTCCGTGATCGCGCGGATTTGTTCTAGCTGCTGTCTGAATCCGGCTAAGAAGGCAGCCTCAAAATGCTCCGGTTGGATCGCTCCAAAATCAGGGGCTTGGAATGGTAGTTTGCTTGCCTCGAAGAATGGGTTGCTTGGGTTCATCGTTTTCGAAGGTACGGATTTGCTGGGCGTTTTTTCTTGGGTAGTTTGAGCGCAGAGAATGGAAGCATTATTGACCAGTATCAAGACTTGCAGTGTTGCTAAGCATGCCAGAGCTTGATTGCCAGTGGTAAATCCAAGTCGCAGGGTTTTCATCGATGGGGCCCCCTTATCTAAGTTGAAGTCCGATTGCATGGATTGAGTGGTTGCAAAGGGCACATGTTAACCCATCACCAACGATTTGAGCAATCAGGAATTCAATCGAGCCTGATTCCAACGGTTCTTGGCATCGGTCGGGATAACTGACTTAGCCATCATCGAGCTTCAGCCTCGTTTGGTTTGGGGCAAAGTGCCATCGAACTCTCTACCGTGCGATAACGTGGTATGCGTTTAGCGATAGTTCGCTAAATGGGCGCTGACAAATGGCAATGTTGGCCGATCTGGCGCGAGCGTTTGGCAATTCACTCACGCACTGCAGTACCCAACCTAGTTCTCGGTGTGGTTCAAGGTGCACTGGCAGCCACCCCGGGTGCTTGGCACATTCCCTATACCCCTAAATTTGCGGCCCCCTTAGTTTTTGGGGGGGGGCAGGAATCATTAAGGTGGCTAGGATCGTGAATTGACAACAAGCATGGCTTGCCAAACCCTCCTAATGGGGGGGTGTGTTTTTTAGGGTTTTTCTCAATCAAATGATTGTATCGAATCCTCTTTTGAGTAACTTAATCTGTCGTTTGGCGACTTGTCTGAAACCTTATCCACTGAGCCTTCATCATGACCTCTCCAAAATCATGCGTTCGCTTGCTAGCCACCTTCGCTGCCCTTGTTTCACTCTCCCAATTCCATGCACAGGCAGGTCTAGTCGATGGCGGAGGTGACCTGCTCAACGATCTTAATAACGCCATTCGCTTCGACCCCTCCACCCCCACCCCCGCGATCGTCGCCTTCAAAGATGCGAACCTGCCACTCGATCGTTATATCCAAGTTGGGTTTGCAACGACAAATAGCGCTGCATTCAATGT
>JAGWZB010000005.1 GCA_018969045.1 Planctomycetota bacterium
AGTGATGCATTCGCTGAGCATGCGAAACTATGCGGCGGTAGCCCTCCGAGGCAACCGTACTTCGACACGTTCGAAACAGCTCTATCGTTGGGGTAGCAGCTTGACCGATTACGCCTTGAACGAAGAGTGTGTTTTCGAAGCGATCGAGCAGATCGCTTCTTCGATGTCCATCGATCTGACCAAAGTCTTTTTAGGTGGGTTCGGCAAAGGTGCTACGGTAGCCCAGTGGATCGGACTTAGAAACCCTTCGGTCATCGCAGGCGTGGTCGCTTGCAACGGTCCGTTTCCTTCCAACAAGCGTGCTTTGGCGCAGTGGAAGCATGCGCGAGGCTTACCTGTCTTGGCCATGCAATCGTCCGATTCGAATCGTTTTGGGGTCGATCAAGTCATCAGCACCATGAAAACGGCTCATTGTGCGGGTCTGAATTATCGCTTAGTTAGATTTCAAACCAAACCGTCTGAATCTCTCGATTGCATTGGTGAAGATCGCTCCGATGCTCATGACCCAGAGTTCGAAGGCTCATTGGATGTTGAGATGTTGAAAGCGGCCAATCGATTCATGATGGGAATTGTCACCGATAGCGACATTCCACTTGTGGCGCAGCCCAGCGTCCAAGAAACAACGCATTGGCCGCAATGACCCGCGGTTCTTCCTCTGGGATTGATCTGACCAGCCAGGATGCGTCGGTACGTTTCTCCAAGCCCAACGATCGTTTTGAGCATTCATTCTGCATCGGTATCGGTACGGCTTGGGTTCCGATCCTGAATTCCTACGTGAACGATCCTTTGGCCTCCTGGCCGACGGACCCTGCGATCCAGCAACTGGTAGTCGAATCGATCGGTCAGGATCCCTTTCCCGACGTGGCTTTGGGGGTCGGAATGTCTGGCAAAGGCCATTGGTCGCTTGCGGCTCAGTGGATGGGTCGATCCGAGAGTCATCGAGCTTTTCAATTCGATTACGCCTGCAAAATACAACCTCCAGTTGGGTTCTTGGGAAGCACCTATGCGATCCCACAGGGGCTCACAGCCCAAGGGATTCAACTGGAACGATACCAGGCATCACCGCAGCATTGGACCGGATGGTATGTGATTTCTAAATTACATTCTCGATACCGACTTGCTATCGAAGTGACCCAGGGAAAGCTGACTTGGCATGCCGATACCCAGCAAATCGCGATCGAGCCTGAGAGCGAGTCGATGAGATCTTTGGAAAAACCAAGCACGCTGCGTTGGTGCTATCGAGTCGCTTGGCTATCATGCCAAGAATGAGCCAAATCCGACAACCGGTTTTTCAAGCACATCAGTTGACCAAGACGTATCCGATGGGAGATGTGCTGGTTCATGCACTGCGCGGTATCGATCTGGATCTCTTTGCCGGTGAGTTTGTAGTGATTCTCGGAGCTTCGGGTAGTGGCAAGTCGACGTTGCTCAATATCCTCGGTGGTTTGGATATTCCGAGTTCAGGTTCGGTGCGATTTCGAGACCACGAGTTGACGGGTGCGACCGAGTCGCAGTTGACTCAATACCGACGCGAGCATGTCGGTTTTGTGTTTCAATTCTATAATCTTGTTGCCGGTTTAACGGCCCTTGAAAACGTACGTTTGGTCACCGATATTTCCGAAGACCCGATGCCAGCCGAACAAGCCCTTTTGCTTGTAGGGCTGGATCAACGTCAATCGTTTTATCCGGCCCAGCTCTCTGGAGGTGAGCAGCAGCGGGTGGCAATTGCGCGAGCTATTAGCAAACGACCTGATGTTTTGTTGTGCGATGAGCCCACGGGTGCACTAGACGTCAAAACCGGTGCGATCGTCTTGGATGCGATCGCTCGAATCAACCGTGAAATCGGAACGCTCGTGGTGGTCATCACCCATAATGCAGCGATCGCAGGGATGGCCAATCGCGTCATCTATCTTTCAGATGGACAGATCGCGCAGATCAAGGAAAACCAGAACATCGTTTCGGCAAGCCAAGTGGTTTGGTAAAGGGGAAATCAAGCCGATGCGAGCGATGACCAAGCTTTTGATCGCCCAGCTTAGGGATCACTGGAAGCAAGGGCTTGCCATCGTACTGCTTTTGACTTGTGGTATTGCGACGTTGATCATGTCGATGACCACGATGCGATCGCTTGAGGCCAGCCGGGATCGTTACTATTCGAAATACAATTTTGCACATCTTTGGGCACCACTGGTGCGCGCTCCAGAGGAGCTACTCGGACGGATCGCTCAGATTTCAGGAGTTCAGCGTGTTTCAGCCAAGGTCGAGAAGCACGTGCTGCTGGATTTCCCGGAAATGCTCGAACCAGCTTCGGCTCGTTTGGTATCTCTGGATACAGACCCCCATTTAGACATCAACGGTTTGTATTTGCGCAAAGGTCGTTTGCCGGTCGTAGCACAGCAGACCGAAGTGGTCGTCAGCGAGTTGTTTGCCGAAGAACACCGACTAAAGCTCGGAGATCTAATCCCGGCAAATCTACAAGGCAAGCGGCAGGATTTATTGGTCGTGGGTATTGGGCTCTCGCCCGATTCGATCTATGTGGTTCAGCCCGGAATGCTGCTTCCTAACAATCGTCTCTACGGGATGTTGTGGGCACCCAGAGAGAAACTAGCTGCCGCATTCAATATGGAGGGAGCATTCAATCAGCTTACGGTACGGCTTAGTTCAGACGCAAATCCTGAATATGTCAAGAAACAGATCGATTCGATTCTGGAGCCTTATGGAAGCATCGGTGCTTATGATCGCCAGGAGCAGGAATCGCATGCCCGGGTCCGAGACGAGTTACGTGAGCTGCGTACGATGGCCTTTTTAAGTCCTGCGATATTTTTGAGTGTTTCGGCATTCCTGGTTCACATGGTTTTTTCGCGAATGGTATCACAGCAGTCCGAGCAGATCGCAACGCTTAGAGCTTTTGGTTACAGTCCCTATGAAATTGGTCTGCATTACGTGCGCGTGGTCTTGGTTTGGGTAGCCATGGGAGTGACACTAGGGATCGGGGGCGGCTTGTGGTTGGCAGCTTGGTTGTCGGAAATCTATCGTATGTTTTTTCGGTTTCCAGAGATGGTGGTCATTCGGTTTGGTTGGGAATGGATGCTTGCTGTATCGCTTGGTGTTTTGGTAGCTTTGCTCGGTGCCCTCAGCGGCCTGCTTAGAGCGATTCGATTGCCACCAGCAGTAGCCATGCGATCTGGAGGTATGCAAAGCGCACCGCAGAAGGGCTTTACTCAGTTGCCGCTATTTGGATTTCTAAGGCCTCTTGGACGCATGGTGATGATGCGAATGGTCGGCAATCCATGGCAGACCTTTTTCTCGATTCTAGGAATGGGGCTTGGTGTGTCGCTTCTGATCCTCAGTTCCTTTATGGAAAAGACGGTCGAGTACGTTTTGGATCATCAGTTCGCAAGATCACAAAGGCAGGATTTGCAGTTGTCCTTTTACGATCCTCGTTCCCAAGAGTGCCTTGATGAGGTCAAGCAATGGCCAGGTGTCCGGCGTGTTGAGGCTTATCGTGTTGTAGCGATACGAATGCGAAATGGCTTCAAGAGCGATCGCCTAGCCATTTTAGGTCTCGAACCTGATTCCGAGTTGTTTCGGGTCTTGGATGATAGGGATCTTCCGATTCCTTTTCCGGAATATAGTGGTCTAACGATCACGGGCAAACTCGCTGAGAAACTCGGTTTGAGGGTCGGTCAAAAGGTCATGATCGATTTGCTTGAGGGACAAAACCGATCGATTCAGATCGAAGTATCCCGTATTTATCCCAATTACACCGGACCAGCGGCTTTCATTCCCAAAACTATGTTGCATGAACTGATGCAAGAAGGCCCTCAAATCAGTGGTCTATTCTTATCGATAGATGCTAGTCAGCGACAAGCCGTGTATCGCCTTATCAAGCAAACACCTGCGATTGCTGGCGTGACCGACAAAGACGCTGCTTTAGCGAATTTCCGTGAACTGATTTCCAAGAGCACCGGATGGATGCGGCTGATCAATGCGATCTTTGCCACGCTGATCACCGTTGGGGTGGCTTACAATTCGGCGCTGATCACCTTTCACCAGAGGGCTAGAGATCTCGCCACCATGCGGGTGCTCGGTTACCGTCAATCGGAGATCAATCAGGTGTTGCTTTTGGAATTATTTTGGACGATGCTTTTGGCCATCCCGGTCGGAGTACCTCTGGGTTATCTACTAGCTTATGGATTGGTCAGCGCGATGGACAGCGAAAGCCATCGATTCCCGTTCTTCGTGCATCATCAAACCGTTGTGTATGCTATTGTAGTGATGATGGCCGCTACATCGGCGTGTGCTTGGATGGTTCTACGAATGACCAAGCGTCTGGATTTGATTTCGGTGCTCAAGGTGCGAGAGTGAGTAAAATCGTTAATCGCCGTCGAAATTGGTGGTTGATTCTCTTGGGGACTCTGGGACTTGTGGGGTTGGTCACCCTTGCGCTGCGCCCCGATCGTATTGCCGTCGAGATAGCCAAGGTCCAGACAGGCCGGCTGGAAGTCTTCGTTAATGATGATGGAATCACGCGTGTGAAGGAACGCTATACGCTGATCGCTCCGGTCAGTGGTAAAATGGTTCGTTTGCAGGTTCATCCAGGGGACCGAGTCGAAGCTGGCTCGAAGCCCATTGTGATCCTTGATCCAACCGACTCGGAATTGCTCGATCCGCGCACGAAACTTCAGAGCCAAGAGCGCGTCAAGTCGGCACAGGCATCGATTCTTCGAGCCGATGAACTAAAAAGTGTCGCCCTGGAAACCCTCAAGCTCGCAGAGCATGATTTTCAACGCGCCAGTGAGCTCATCGAATCCAACTCCGTTTCTCAGTCGGAATTCGACAACATCGAGCATCGGTATCGGATTGCCAAAGCCGAACTCAGAGCCGCCGATTTTATGCGATCGGTCGCCCAGCATGAGCTAGGGGTGGCCCAAGCGGTCCTTCAAGCCAGCGATGCCGACAGGGGAGAACCCATGCGACTGGGCTCGCCAGTCCAAGGCGTCATCTTGAAGGTAATGCGTGAGGATGCCGGTTTTGTCGCCGCAGGAACACCGATTTTAGAAATCGGGGATCCCCGCGATATGGAGGTCCAAATCGATGTGCTATCCACGGCGGCTGTTTCGATTAAACCTGGTGCGAAAGCCGAGATTCGAGGCTGGGGAGGATCCAAACCACTGTCTGGCCGAGTCCGAATCGTCGAACCTTCGGCATTCTTGAAGATCTCGGCCTTGGGGGTCGAAGAGCGCCGAGTCAACGTCTTGATCGACCTAGATGAGCCTTGGCAAGAGCGACAGGATTTAGGAGATGGTTTTCGTGTCGACGCTAATATTCTTGTTGACAAGACGAAGCCGGATGTTCTGATCGTCCCAACAAGCGCGCTAGAGTCCTCCAACGGCAAATGGTACGTGTATCGTGTCGAAAAGACTTTTTGGCAAGGACACTGCGTTCGACGCATCGAAGTGGAAACTGGACTTTCCAACCGCATCAATACCGAAATCATTTCCGGTTTGGATTTGCACGATCAAATAGTTCTCTATCCACCCGAAACAATCCAAGATGGCCGTTGGGTAACATGGTGATCTCCAAACAAACATGCTACCGGCGATGGAATCCTAAGATCAATCCAAGGAGTCGACAACCATGACCTACGATGTAAATCTACCCAGGGATCATCAAGCCGTTTACCCAAATCGATGCGTACGTTGTCATGGCGATCCACAAGGCAACCGCATTCGGCTCTGGACCCACATGGTCGGCTGGTGGACCGCTGTGCTACTGATCTTTGGCTGGCCAGTCTCGACAACCGTCCCAGCCTGTAGGCCATGCAAACTTCAGATTCGCCTGCAAAGGCTAGGGGTCTGGATTTTCATGCTCCTACTGTCGTTTGTTTTTATGTGGTTTGTTTGGCCTATGGTCGATGATTTTGTGCCCAAAGTCGTGCGCAAATGGGTGGCAGTCGGCATGATCATGATCTGCGCCCTACCATTCTTCATCTGGCAGCTCATTGTTCCTCCATGCTTCGATTTCACGGCCTACCAACAAAGCATCGATTACGGGTTCAAAGACCACGATTACGCCGTTGAATTCGCAAATCTCAATCGTCATGCAGACTGGGTCAAAGTCGATGGATAACATCGTCCCCATTGCACCCTTCTTTTACCTATTTCTCTGCTCTCCCATCTTTCTGCCCTCCCATTTTTCTGCCCTCCGGTTTTTCTGCCCTATTTCCTCCACCCTGTCGTTATGCCCTACTGTTAGACTCGAATCTCAGCCCTATCTCTTTTGGGCTCGAATTGACGATATGGGCTGGACTGTTAGGATAATCGTCTCTTTTTTGACAGGTTATTTCGCATCCGAGCACCATCCATGAACGCACAATTTCTTGAACATTTAGCCAGTGCCAACCAGTCGATGCGCGATGCGGGCACCTTCAAACGCGAACGGATCATTGATTCGGCTCAAGGCACGATGGTTAAATTGGCTGACGGGAAAGAGTATCTGAACCTGTGCGCCAACAATTACTTGGGGCTGGCTCAGCATCCGTCGGTACGCCAAGCTGCCGACGAAGCGCTTGGTCGCTGGGGATATGGCATGGCAAGCGTTCGATTCATCTGTGGCACTCAGACGATCCACAAGCAGCTCGAAGACCAGCTGAGTCAGTTTTTGGGTTTCCAGGACACCATCTTGTACAACTCCTGTTGGGATGCCAACGGCGGGCTTTTTGAAACGATCCTAGGTCCCCAAGACGCTATCATTTCCGACGAACTCAATCATGCAAGCATCATCGATGGCATACGGTTATGCAAGGCGCAGCGGTTTCGTTACAAGAACAACTCGATGGACGATTTGCGGTCTAAGCTTGAGGAAGCCAAGTCTGCTCGATTCCGGTTGATCGCCACCGATGGTGTTTTTTCTATGGATGGTACGATCGCCAACTTGGCTTCGGTTTGCCAGCTTGCAGACCAGTACGACGCATTGGTGATGGTCGATGACTCGCATGCGGTAGGGTTTGTGGGTGCCAAGGGTCGCGGTTCTCATGAACACTGCGGTGTGATGGATCGGATCGATATCATGACTGGCACGCTTGGCAAGGCCCTTGGGGGAGCTTCAGGTGGCTATACCTCTGGCAATGCCCAGATGGTTGAGTTGCTACGTCAACGCTCGCGAACTTATCTTTTTTCCAACACCATCGCTCCGCCGGTGGTTGCTGGAGCGATTCGCGCATTGGAGTTATTGCAGGAGTCCACACAATTGCGAGATCGATTGGAATCCAACACGCAGTTTTTCCGCGAGCAGATGAAGCAGCGGGGAATGAACATCCTCGAAGGAGTTCATCCGATTGTTCCGGTGATGATCGGCGATGCCGCTTTGGCCGGCAAAGTTGCCCAGATGATGCTTGCCGAAGGAATCTACGTGATCGGTTTTTCTTATCCGGTAGTTCCGCAGGGCAAAGCGAGGATTCGCACTCAAGTCTCGGCCGCTCACAGCACCGATCAGCTTGCACATGCGGCGAGTGCTTTTGAGCGTTCTATCCAAAATGCTAGGTAGGTGAACCGTGGATTCCGACCAGTGGAAACTTGCTAGCCTGCAATACCTTGAGCACCTCGGTAAGCTTGGCATTAGGCATTTACCCAAACCCAGTGCCAAGTTGCAAGACATGCTGGTCGAATGGAAATCGGTCGATCCGGTGATAAAACCTGCTGTTGCGAGTAAAGCCAAGCCCCCTAGCACTCCGGTGACCAGTGCCCCGCCGGCTAAGATCCCCATGGGTCCACCCGTAGAGTCACCTTGGTTAACTCCTGCGAAAAATCCTCAAGAGCGAACTGCCGCATTGAGCGAGTTGAAAGTGAAGGTTGAAGCTTGCAGGCTGTGTCATGAGTTAGCCTGTCAACGCAAGCAAACCGTTTTTGGGGTCGGACCGGTAACGACACGATTTGTGATGGTGGGCGAAGCCCCTGGAGCCGAAGAGGATCGGATCGGCGATCCTTTTGTTGGACCTGCTGGCCAATTGCTCGACAAGATCCTTATCGCAACAGGGATCCCGAGGGACCAAGTTTACATCCTCAACACGATCAAGTGTCGACCGCCAGGCAATCGGGTTCCCAGTGACAGCGAATCGGAGAATTGCCGGCCATTTCTCGAAGCTCAATTAGAGATCTTACAGCCTGATTATATTGTTTGCTGGGGAGCCGTTGCCGTCCGTGCCATTCTAGGAACTACCGAACCGATCGGTCGGCTTCGAGGTCGATTCCATTGGTACAAAAAAACTAAGGTTCTGGTGACCTATCATCCCTCGTACTTGCTCAGAGCCCCCGAAGCAAAGAAACTGACTTGGGAAGACATGAAAACGCTTATGCGCGAACTCGGGACGCTAAAACCTTAAGTCGCTCGATGCAGTTGGACTTGGGAAACAGCAGCATCGAGTACTCACGCGAGCTAAGCATCTGAGATTCGTGAGCTCGCTGCTGGGCTGCTTGGAGTTCAAGTTGATGCATTTGAACAAACTCGTCGATCGCTCGGCGGATCATTCCCTTCAGTTTGACGATCTTTCTATGCCACTGTTTCTTCTGGCCTCGAGGGGGCATCTCAGCAAGAAGCTCTGCATGCTCTTTGGCAAGTAATCTGTGTTGTGGATCTTGGTCCAACAGATGCGTTTGTGGTGCGGACCTGATCGTTCGCGAAACACCTTGGAGTTGGATAAGTTCCTGATGGGCGTCGAACGATGAACGTTTGAGTCGATCTGGAACCGGTAGATGCAAAGTAGCTGTCGCGATTGCATATCCTGGAGGATCGATCCCCAGGAAACCTCGAATGATCTGGTCGGTCAGTCGGTCGTAGATACCGCCACCGATCCCATGCACGAATCCGTCGGCGAGAAAGCATCTGAGAAAAAGCGTGGTCATCAGAGCGCGAGGCCGCAAACAGACACCGTCCTGGGCATGGTCCTCGATAGCGGTTTTCAGCGCACCGGGCCGAGGCTCTAATTGCATGGTCCAAGCGAACTGATCGGGGCGAGAACCTGAGGCCAGTTCCCAGCTGGATGTATGGATTCTGGCCCACATTCGATTTCGCGTTGGATCGCTTGAGCGGTAGAGCCAAAAGGGGAGCTCTAGCCAACGAGCCTGCTGAGCAAGAGCTGCCACGGGTTGTCCTGGGTTGGTGATTTTTTCCTGTGCTCGGTAGGCTTCCAAGGAGTTGTTGTAGGTGTCGAACAAGGATCCTGCGTGGTGGATGCAAAACTCGACGAAAGCAAACCAAGCATCGGTTTGACAGATCTGGCTCATCGGCAGATCGAAATTTCCGAGTCCCTGTTGGATTTCCAACAGATGTCGCGCTTGGGAAAAGGCAATGGCAGCATCGTGGAAGCAGTTGGCTTTGGTGACAATCTCAAAGAATTCGCGAGCCAGTGGTTGAGCCAGATTCAATGCGTTTGCCGACGACTCAATTTCGCTTACAAAGGAGTCGATGCGGGCCTGTTCGATACGATATCGGTGCCATGGAACGATCGGGGTTCCCTGTGCGCTAGCGGATCGGATCGGTAGTTGGCAAGAGTTGACCGACAGGTGGTTCACCCCACGGCTTGTGTGAGGGACTTTGATCGAAACCGATTTCGGCAAGTCATGATCGATGATTACGTGCAGGCCCAAGGCGGGTGTTTTGTCCTCATTGAGCGATTTGGTCGTCGCATCGATCAGAAAGTTCTTGTACCACACGCCTGGATGAAAGGCTTCGGGCTGATGTCCGCCTAGGACCCAGAGCATCGAGGGGTCGATGGGCCCGGCATCGAAGTAGCTTTGAGCGTAAGTCTTGATCGATGCGGTAACTTCGTCGCGAGCCTGGGCGCGTAGATCGATGATCCACTTGGGAATGGACTGCGATTTCCATCGATGAGCGTTCTTGATCACCAGATCGCATAACTGGTCATGGTCCGGGATACAGAGATCTTGGTTATCGCTGCGCGGTGCGCGAACGACCGGACTTCTCACGAGCAGCACTCGATACCGCAGCCAGCGGGGTAGAGATCCGGGAGCGAGAAACCTCGGTGATGCATCGTAGCGACACTTTCGTCGATGATTTTGTTGTAGTGAGCCAATCGCACACCGCCGTCATCGAGTGCTCCTCCGAACGATCGGGCCAGATCCAGATAGATCAAAGGGACGGGAACTTCTTTGATGTTCAGCCCGAGCATCGCGGCTTGGGCCCACAGTTCCAATGGCATCGCATAGCCATCGACAGTGATCCGAAGTTGTTCCAGGGCACTGACGCGGTAGGCTTTAAACCCGCAGAATGCATCGGTAAGGTTCCAACCAAAAAGATCATTGATCCGCTTGGTGATCGTACGATTGATCGCGAGGCGTTCGGGTGGAGGTGGCAGGGTGTCACCTTCGAAGGCCTTGAGGTACCTAGAGCCCGAGACGATGTCGGCTTTTTGGCAGGCATCGATGAACATTGGAATTCGTTGAGGTTGATGCTGACCATCGCAGTCCAACGTCACCAAGAATTCATATCCTTCATCGATCGCGTACTGGAAGGCTGTTTTGAGAGCAGCACCGTATCCACGATTTTGTTCATGGTGGATCACGGTGATATCGTTTCGGCTAGCAAGCAGTTGGCTTGTGCCGTCTTTGGACCCATCATCAACGGCAAGAACATGGGGCGCATAGCGAATTACCTCGTCGAGCACATCATGGACGTGCTTGACTTCGTTGTAAACCGGAATTGCGGCAAGCCAGCGAGACATAGTTTTTTACCGATCGGCAGAGGGAATGAAACTCGCGTGCATTGTAGACAGGAGAAAACCCGGGTCAACAATTAGATGGACCGACCTGATCGGCCAAGCCGATCGTGCCGATCATTCCGATCTTAGGGTTGGCAGCAGGTGGCTGGGACCTAAACAGGCATCGGCTTCACCGATCCCCGGGGCTTGTTTGAGCTCGGCGTTCAGATAAGGGTGGTCGATGGTCGCTAATTGGCCGAGTTTGGGCAGTTTCAGCCACACGACGCTACCATCGTTGTAAAGCACATTGAGGCCTCTGGTGCCGTGCTGTTGAAACTCTTGATCGGAATCCTGAGCGATCCTCATTTCTCGGAGCTCTAACGGCAAGCGATCCCCGATCCATGCAACCCGAGCTGGCGATTCGATCGAGGGAGCTTGATAGTTCCCCTCGACGATGGATCCCAAGTTGTAAGAATAGTCGCCACCTGCGAGCATTCGCCAAACAAAACGCTTGGACTCGGGGGCTTCTAGGAATTGTTGCGAGGTTGGAACATTGACCAAAAGCGAACTCGACGAATCGTTGGGGCATTGCAACCATCGCATGGATTCAAGCAACTGGTTGTCTTGGAGTCGGATTGAATAGATGCCGGCAAAGGCAAGGGGCCCGGCGGGATCGATTTTCGGTAGGCGGTGCGAGGGTTGGAACAGAGCGAAGGATCCGAGTGCTGAACCGAGATTTCGAAGATTCTCTGCGCATTCTTGTTGGCGAGCCGACTCACGCCAACGAAGGATTCCAGGCAGCACCAACGAGAGCACTACGATTCCTGCGGCGATGGTGATCAAGCTATCGAACCAGGCCAAGCGGTTGCTGGGCGACTGGGCCCATTGCGGTTCGGTCGCGAAGTGGGAAAAGGAGGCGCGATCTTGCTGACTAAGCGGATCTTGCTGCTGGATCGCAGCCATGGTGGCGTCGACAAGCCCCGAGGGGACTTGGACGTCTGGATCGCCATGATTTGGATCACCCAAGGGGTCGGCCATGCATTCATCGGCCAGGGGTTCGAGCATCGAACGAAGATCGCGGAGTCTGAGTCGAAGCGATTCGCTGCACGCCAATGCTTCTTCGACCTGGGCGTTTTCTTGGTCAGAAAGACCGCCAAGGATGAACCCCAGGAGGGTTTCGTCGGATGGTACTTGCTGGTCACCACTCATGGCGTTCTAGCAGTGCGCTGGGTTTGAATTGGTAAACAGAAAAGGCTGGTTGCTACAACTCAGCTCTCCTGTTGCATACGCATCCAGATCTCGTTGAGTTTGCGCATCGCGGTAAAAACACGACTTTTCACCGTACCGACTGGAATATCGAGTATTTCAGCGATATCCGCATATTTGAGGCCTTGATAAAAGGCCAGTTGAATGAGCTGTTGGGTTGATTCGTTGAGTTGACTGACGGCCTCGCGAACTTTGGCGCTGGTTTCGCTTCGGATCGCCATTTCGTCTGGGGAAGGACCATGGCTTGCAAGTCGGCTGACCATGGACTCGTCGGACTCGGTGTGCTGGAGCGTGCTGTCGAGGCTCGCCATCTGGTGGCGTTTGTTCCTCCGCATGAAATCGATCGCTTTGTTGCTTGCGATTGCATAGAGCCATGGCCGAAAGCGTTTTCCGGGTTCGAACTGCTCGATGCGCAGGTGAACGCTTAAGAACGTACCTTGAAATACATCTTCAGCGTGCTGGGCGTTTCCTAAGAATCGCCGCAGGAAAGTGTAAAGCTCACGTTCGTAGCGACGCATCAGGGTTTCGAAATACTCGGGGCGTCTGTCTTTGAGATAAGCATCCACGAGATGTTCATCGGAGCGGTCTGCGAAAACCTCTTGCTCGGCGGTTTGAGGCTCTTCGGAGCGTCCCAATGCACTTTCGGAAACGGCCTGCATGACGATCGATTTGCGGGTCGTTGGCATCGTTTTGACGTTCTGCTTGAAAAAGGCAAAAAGAAGGTGGTCGAATAATGGAACCGGGAATTTTTGGGAAATCGAACGTCTTGGACGTTTCGTTGATCCTTTTAGTTCCGATTCAGTTTATCGCAGCAGGTGCTAGTTCGTCAAAGATCGGGCTTTGAAAAGGGGCCTGTTTGCAGGGCGGGCCGCGCGGATTTTTCTACAAATCCCAGGAGTTAGGGTCTTAGTGCGGCGATCATCCTAACAAATTCTTTATCGATTTTATCTAGATCTGCGCCAAAACTCTCTTGGAAATCATCGAGCCTTTGCCGAGCATCCGAAGGGTTCCCGGGCTCTCGGGATCGAAGTTTCATCAGGTAGCTAACAAATTCCTTGGGTTTTTTCTTGATCAAGTAAAAGGTCAGTCCCCAGGACTCCCCGTAGGCTGCTGCCGAAGTGTCCCCTTTGCGGAAACGCTCGTCCTGAGTCAGCAGGCTGACTAGGGAATCGGGGGGGCGAGCCCGGTAATATTGGCGAAATTGATCGAGGTTGTAAGCGTTCACCTTTCCGGCACCGGCCCAACCACTGGAACTGCGGGTATCTGCCGACTCGAAGAAGGTCGCTAGGCCTTCGCTGAGCCACAGCGGGTAGTCACCCAACCGCGTTTGCAGGCCGGTGTTGAAGGCGATTTGGTGGCAAGCTTCATGGAGTATCGTCGCGATCTGGCGCTCTGCCTGAGGCCTGGAGAAGATTTCCCCTAGAAGTTCCTCGCGTTGGACTTTCGCGCCAGGAGGTAGGACTCCTTCGATTCCCGTTAGGTCAAAGGTGGCCAAACGGTTGGTGGTTTGGGTGTAGTATCCAAACGTATTTTCGCCCCCTTGGAAATCCCGTTTGGAGTACTCGATGTAATCCTCTTTGTTTCGGAAGATCAGGGCCACCAGACGAAAGCGGGGAGGCTCTAGTTCGAAACCTTTTTCCTTCCAGAACCTCGCCAAGCCTTTGAACATCTTTTCGTACAGATTGGCATTCCAGCGAGCATAGGTATCGGAGGTGTCGTAACAGATGACGAAATGCTCGGTGGTGATCGATTTGGATCCAGGGGGCATGAGCGTCAAGGTTTTGGCAGCGATTTCGCTGGCCTGCATGGGTTTCATCGGCTCTTGAAGTTCGCTGATTTTTGCGATGCCGGTGCTTGGTGGGATCGCAATCAATTGACCATCGGGGGTCTGGACCAGCATGCCATACTTGGGGTTCTGAGTGATCAATTCACCCTGAAGCGGCTGTCGATTGGGGTCATCGAATTCGACTTCGATGTGTTTAGCAGTCTTGCTGTTGGCAGCCTTGCTGTGGGTGACCTTGGCCTGGTCTGCGGTGGGGCGTGGATCTTGGGCCAAGACGTTCCAAACGCCGCAGCAGCAGACGATCCAAAAAAGTGCGCAGGAAAACCGTACGGGGACCGAGTGCATCATGGCGGGAGTGGCGGGTTGCTATTCCGGTTCGGATTCGGAGGACTTCTTAGGTGGGGTCGTTTGTTTACGAAAAACAGCCACGATGTCTTCGACGGGTACGACATAAAGCTGATTGTCAGGCTCAAAATCGACCGGAATGGCGTTCTTGGGGTGGAAGATGATTTTGTCGTATTGCCGCAGCGGCATGTCCTGGTCGTGTTCGACTTGGCGACTGATTGTAACGATTCTACCGGTGATCGTTGGGATTTCTGCAGCATCTGGCAGCGCGATTCCCCCTTTGGTTTGCCGCTTTGGCTCATCCTTCAACACCAGAACTCTAGCTCCGACGGGCTCGATCGTTTCGAAAGTGTTTTTCTTGGTCATGTCGATAGATGGCTTGGCTAGTGCAAGGGAGGAACTCAGGGGACGGGTTCCCCTATTATGGTGCGAATCCAAGTCCGTACAGAAGCCTTCGAGAGAAACTTCAGTTTTTTTGGACTTGCAACTCACGGTAAAATTGTCATACTCCGAGGCCCAAAACGGGACATAATCCATAGGTTTTTCGCCGACATTCGCTGGTTTAGGGCTATTGTGAGCTTCTAAAAACAGTGCGTCGGCAGCGGGTTCATTAAGGCCATGATTGAGACCATTGAAGTCAAAAAGCGAGACACAAAAGGATCGCGAGCGATGATCAAGATCCGCGAGAGCGGTGCGATCCCTGCGATTCTTTACGGGCACGGCGAAGACAATGTCTGCCTGACGGTTTCCCTCGATACCGTCAATAAACTGATCAAACACGGAACCAAACTGGTGAACCTTCGAGGTGATATCACCGACACGGCGCTGCTGCGAGCAGTCCAATGGAGCTCGATGGGTGATTACATTATCCATGTCGACTTTGCTCGTGTCTCCCAAACCGAGACCGTGGTCGTGACGGTTCCTGTCCACCTGCACGGCGAAGCCCCCGGTGCTATGTCAGCCGCTGGGCAATTGAGGTTCGTATCCCACGAACTATCGATCCGATGCCCTGCAGTGAAAATCCCCGAATTTATCACCTGCGACATCAGCCACCTGCAGATCGGACAAGCCGTCCATGTCAACGAGCTGAAACTGCCAGAAGGGGTCACTCCGGTTACCCCAGGCTCGATCGTTGTGGCCCAAGTCATTGCAGCCGCTGGCGCAGACGTTGAAGCAACCGCTCCAACGGCAGCCGAGCCAGAATTGATCCGAAAAGAGAAAGCAACTGAAGCGGGGGCGTAATGTCAAGCTCGACCACCGGGCTAGAGGCGACCAAGTCGGTGGCCCCGAAACTAGTGGTTGGACTGGGCAATCCCGGCTCAAAGTACGAGCATACGCGACACAATATTGGATTCGATTGCCTAAACCGACTCCATCAGGCCGTGGGCTTAGCCCCAGTCCAATCCAAATTTGAATCGCAAATAGCAAAAGGTCGACTAGGACATCATGATGTCGTTCTAGCTTGGCCGATGACCTACATGAATTGCAGTGGACGAGCCGTCTCACAGATCGCTCGCTTCTACAAGATTCCTCCAGAATGTATCCTTGTGGTATGCGATGACCTCAGCCTGCCACTTGGGAAATTGCGGTTGCGAAAAAGTGGTTCCAGCGGTGGACAAAAAGGACTCGATGATGTCCTCAAATCCATGGGAACCCAGGATATTCCGCGACTGCGGATCGGAATCGATGCAACCCCCGAGAACCGCGAAACCGTCGACTACGTGCTGAGCAAGTTCTCGAAAAAGGAACGCGAGGTCGTCGATGAATCACTTCAACGAGCCCTGGAAGCCATCCAGTGCTGGTTGGGCGAAGGAATCCTTCAGGCAATGAACCGATTCAACGCCACGAAGTAAAAATCAAACCAAATTTTGTCAAACAGTCCAAAACGACACACAACTTCATTAACAAAACACCACTGTTGTCCTAAGCCAGGAGTAGTCACGTTGACCACCGCATCCTACGAATGTTTGTTTTTGTTCGATAGCAATCACTACGCCAGAGATCCCGGTGGAGTTTCCAGCCGAGTTCAAAACATGATCACCGATCTTGGCGGCGAAATCCTCGTGAGCCGTCTATGGGCAGAGCAACGCCTCGCCTATCCCATCAAAGGCCACAACAAAGGGACCTACTGGCTGGCAATTTTCAATCTCGACACCCTGAAACTGAAAGAACTCAACCGAGCCTGCCAACTCAACGACAGCCTCCTGAGACATCTGTTCACCCGACTCGACGCTCGTTTGGTCGACGCACTTGTCGCACACGCTCAAGAAAAAGTCGTCGTTCCAATCGACCAAATCGAGCGCTCCGCTGCTGCTGCAACCGTAGGTGCCGACGACGAGGAAGAAGTCGAAGTCGAAGGGGACGACGAGTAATCCCACAGGCCGAACCGGTCTTGCTTCAGACGGAATTTTTTTGACCAAATCCGAGCGAAGATTTTGTTTACCAGTAAAATCTTCAGCATGCATCAAATCAGCATGCTCAAAACAGGAGTTGGATCATGGCCAGTTTTAATCGAGTTATCCTCATCGGAAATCTAGTCCGGGACATCGAAGTCCGGCATACGACCAATACGAAATTGGCGGTTTGCCAAAACGCCATCGCCGTCAACGATCGACGGAAAAACGCTGCGGGTGATTGGGTCGACGAAACATCGTTTATCGATCTTACCTTCTTTGGCCGAACCGCAGAGCTGGTCGGCCAGTTCTTGACCAAAGGATCCCCGATATTTGTTGAGGGACGCCTCAAACAAGATACCTGGGAAAAAGACGGTCAAAAACGCTCTAAAATCCATGTGATCGTCGAACGGATCCAGTTCCTTGGCGCAAAATCCGATGGATCCCGCGGCGATGGCAACTCAAAACCTGCCAGCACGAACCGTTTTTCCGATCCCAACGGATACGGCGGATCCCCCGACTCGGTCCAACACCCCGAAATTCACGAAGAACCCGTCTACAACGACGGAGAAATGCCCTTCTAAAAACAACATTTTGTCGCTATAACACTGGGCCCTTTTCACGCAAGGGGCCTTCGCACTCGGCTTGCGAAGTTTTCGTCAGCAGCCTGATCCCCTGGTTTCATCATGACAACTCCATCCAAAACCACTCGCAAAAAACGAGCCCCGCAATTCCCACGCTTGCCCAAAGGTCCTAATGGAGGCATCCAATTGATGCTCATCCAAAACGTGGAGCATGTCGGAAAGGCCGGTGAGATTGTCGAAGTCAAGGCAGGCCACGCCAACAACTATCTTCTTCCCGAAGGTCTTGCGATCATCTCCAACGACCACCACAAACGAATGGTGGAAAAACATAAAGAGAAGCTTGTCGCTATCGAAAAACAAAGGCTCGTCGCACTCCGAGCATTGGCAGATCAAGTCAGCAAGCAATCGATCAATGTCGAGGCCAATGCCAACGAAGAAGGTCACCTCTACGGTAGCGTCGGCACCCCAGAAATCGTTGCTGCTCTCAAAGCCAACGGCATTACGATCACTCCCGATCAAGTCAAACTCGACGGCGTCCTGAAAGAACTTGGCCTCTACACCGTCAAAGTGCAGTTCCACCCAGAGATTTCGACCGATGTCAAAGTTTGGGTCGTCCCCGCTGCTTCCAATTAATAAGCCGCAATGCTTTGGAAAAACATTCGCTCTAGCGAATAATCCAAGTGCATAGCAGACAGCCAACGCAAAAAGGCAAGGAGCTCCAAGCTTCTTGCCTTTTGTGCTTTTACCCTTCAACAAGCCAACCATTCCACTGACGTGTTCCCATGGCCGATGTACTGGCTCGCGAAGAATATGTCGAACAAGCTTATTTGTTCCGAATCCTATGGGAGCGACTCGGGCAAGATATGACTTTGCAAGACCTGCTAGAGCAGTGTCGCTACGAAGTCCTGGCTACCACCAAGCTGCCACTTGCAATCGACTTTCTGTTCAGCGAACTAAAACACTCAGGAGCCATCGCCACAGGGATGCGACGCTTGAGCCATTACTTCACCCCCTACCAAGCATTCCTGGTCTCACAGGCCGAAGAAGACAGCGGACGATTCGACTTTCGAACCTCATTGCTTGTTTTGCAGGCCGAAGCCCTCTACAAGAGTTCCACCCAGTTCGATCGCCAGGGGCTGTTCTTTTACCAATTCGAATCCCTGTGTCGCCACCGACTCTCCTACGACGCTGGACTCAAATCCATGAGCCTGGACCCCTCCTACAATGAGGATTGGAAAGAGTGGTTGCTGATCGTGCAAAAGCAGCTTGGGCTCGTGGACCTGGCGGATCTGATCTACGGTCGAAGCGAAGATTTTGTCGCTTACCGAAAACGCCACTTAGGCGCCGATGCCCAAGCCGAGTATCCAATTCTATTCGGTGTTCGAGAAGGAAAAATCGCTTATGCCAACCGTCGCAAAGAGCCTCTTTTTCTCTTCGCAGCCATGCAACGACACCTTGGATATCCCCATGTTCCCAAAAGGGAGACCATCGACCAAACCCTCGAGTTGATTCCACAGATGCAACGCAGGATCGAGCGCCTCGAAGCCCGCATGAAACTCATGGAAGAAGAGCATCGCCAAGGGATCGATATCACCAAATTCTACGGCAAAAACATGCCACCTATGGCCGATCTGACCGACGGCAGCGATTTGCAGGAAAACAACTGATCGAGTTTCAGGAATCATTGGGTTCGTGATACAATCTAACGCGATGTATCTAAACCCTTTGTTGGACAACCCGAGTCGATTTCATAATGAATTCAGCTGATCAGGCCCAAGCCGACCTGCAGCGCCTACAACGCGCTAGAGAGCAGATCGTCACCCAACTCTCCAAAACCATCGTCGGCCAGCAGGATGTGATCGAGCAACTGCTCATCAGTATTTTTGCCCGCGGACACTGCTTGCTCGAAGGTGTACCGGGTTTGGCCAAGACCCTGATGATCAGCACGTTGGCCAAGACCATGAGCCTGTCGTTTAGCCGGATTCAGTTCACCCCTGACCTGATGCCCGCCGACATCACCGGGACCGAAATCATCGAAGAGAACAAGTCCACCGGGGCAAGAGAACGCCGATTTATGGAAGGACCTCTGTTTGCAAACGTTGTCCTTGCAGACGAGATCAATCGGACTCCGCCAAAGACCCAAGCCGCATTGCTTGAAGCCATGCAGGAACGCCAAATCACGGTCGGACGCATTCGGCACTCCCTCCAAGACCCTTTCTTCGTTCTGGCCACTCAAAACCCTATCGAACAAGAAGGTACTTATCCACTTCCGGAAGCCCAACAAGACCGGTTCATGTTCAAAGTATGGGTTTCTTACCCAACCTTTGACGACGAATTCGAAGTCGCCAAGAGAACCACAGGCAGAGGATCTAGCGACATAGAGTCCGTTCTGAGCGGCCAGGAAATTCTATCGTTGCAAGAGTTCATTCGAGGGATCGAAGTCTCTGAAAATGTGATCCGCTATGCGTTGGCTCTGGTGCGTCAAACCCGGATCGGGCAACCCGGTGTGCCTGAGTTTGTCCAAGACCAACTGGCATGGGGAGCAGGCCCTCGCGCTGTACAGTTCCTTATCCTTGGTGCAAAAGCCAAAGCGGCTTTATCGGGGCGATCCCATGTCGACACCTCGGATGTTCAGTTCTGCGCCAAACCGGTTCTTCGTCACCGAATCGTTGTGAACTTTGCTGCTGAGAGCGATGGAGTTACCAGCGATAAAGTCATCGATCAACTCATCCAAAATACGCCGACAGCTCAAGACCAATTGCTGCAAGATGCCCGATTCCAAAAACTATTTGCATCCTGAAGCAATCCGGCGCATCGCTTCGATGGAGCTTCGGGCTAGAAATGTGGTCGAGGGTTTCCTCTCGGGCATGCACCGTAGCCCCTACTTCGGCCAAAGTGTCGAATTCGTACAGCATCGTCAATACGTTCCGGGTGACGATCTGCGTCATATCGATTGGAAGGTATGGGGCCGTCAAGACCGTCTGTATGTCAAGCAATACGAAGAAGACACCAACCTCAGATGCACTCTGCTTGTCGATGCGTCTGCAAGCATGGCCTATGGCCGTGGTCCACTTAGTAAATTCGACTACGCAGCAACGATCGCCGCGTGCATGGCTTACATGAGCCTTCGTCAACAAGACTCCGTCGGGTTGACAGTTTTTGATCAAAAGATTCGGACCAAACTGCCGTGGCGCACCAGCCGTAGCCATCTGCAAACGATCTATAAGTCGCTCGAACAATCCCCCGTCACCGACAAGACCGACCTGACCAAAGTCTTTCGCGAAATAAACGATACGTATCCGAAACGCAGTTTGATGGTGATCGCATCCGATTTTCTAGGAAGTGAAAGAGAAACACTCAAAGGACTCACCGCTCTTCGCAGCAGCGGGCATGATATCTTGGTCTTCCATATCATGGATGATGACGAACTGGACTTTCCATTCAATGATCCCACACGGTTTGAAGGTATGGAGACGATCGACACATTGACATGCAATCCAAGGGCCCTGCGCGATGGGTACCTTGAGTCCCTCCAGAAATTCCTCGATCGGGTCCGTCATGCGTGCGCTTCTGCTCGGATCGATTATCAGCTTGTTCGTACAAGTCGACCGGTCGATGCTGCCTTGTCCGCTTACCTGAGCGCCCGAATGGCTCACATGAGAAAGAGGTAATCGGAAATGCAATTCGCTTACTCGCCCCTGGCTTGGGGATTCCTGTTGGTCCTAGTGCCACTGCTGATCCATTTAATCAACCTCGTTAGGCACAAAAAAACTCCTTGGGCTGCCATGGAGTTTCTTCTGGAAAGTTACCGCAAGAATCGACGCTGGGTTTGGCTCAAACAAGCCCTGCTGATCGCTTCAAGGATGCTTGCCATGGCCCTTCTTGTGGGAATGCTAGCCCAGTGGCTAACCGACTCGAAGATGTTCGCTTGGATGGGACGCAGCAGTGTGCACCACTATGTGATCCTCGATGATAGCGCTTCGATGCAAGATTCCGCCAACAACAAGTCCGCCTACCAAAATGGACTTGGAGCGATCGCCTCGATCGCTTCGATCGCCAAACAGGACTCTCAAAGCCACCTGTTGAGTATCTTTCGAGCGTCTCGCGTTCAGATCGCCGCTCGCGATTCTAACCCAGATGCTCAGCTGATAGATCCGTCCAAACCCAACGACGTCCGCGCCGACTCGGTCGCTGATCTTTTGGCTCAAACCATACCAAGCGATCCATCGAGCATATTGACCAAAATCAATAGCACCCAACCGACAGGACTCGAAGCTAGCGTGCTGGACTGTTTAGATGTGGTATCAAGATTAATCCAATCTAGCGAAGATGAGAAATCGATTGTGTATATCATGAGCGATTATCGGAATAAGGACTGGGGCAATCCGATCACTATTCGACAACGATTGCAAGCGATCCAGAGCGAATCGGTTGAAATTCAGTTGATCGACTGCGTCGAGTCTCGACACGAAAATCTCACCATCACCAGCATCGAACCCCGCCAAGAAGTCCTCGCTGCAGGCGTTCCGACGATGGTCAATGTCACTGTCCAGAACCATGGAACGACCGCTGCTAGCAACGTTAGCGTCCGTGTTGCTGCAGTCGATTACAGCGCTTCGACTGGAGAACCAAAACCTTCGGACCGCTTCTCCGGAATCGTCACAGAACTCCCTCCTGTCCTGATCGAGAGAATCGAACCAGGTGAGTCAGCGACCCGAAACGTCCAAGTCGTCTTTCCCAAAAGTGGTTCCCATGTGGTTCAAGCCGAATTGCCACCAGACTCGATCGCTGCTGACAATCAGGCTAGTTGCGTGCTCGATATCGCTGAAGGCATTCGAGTGCTATTGGTCGACGGTGATGCTGGTGGAAAGCACTCTTACTTTTTTGAGTCGGCTTTGGACCCAGGTGGCAATGCAAAAACAGGATTGTTGATCCAACGAGAACGGCCAGAGTATCTGCGAGATGCCGATGCCGTCGCCTTAGAGAACTATGCGTGCATCATCTTGCAATCGATCCCAAGTCTCGATCCCCGCGCACTGGCAAACCTGCA
Organism: Planctomycetota bacterium; assembly: GCA_018969045.1. Taxonomy (GTDB): domain Bacteria; phylum Planctomycetota; class Planctomycetia; order Pirellulales; family Pirellulaceae; genus JBKCUI01. The sequence goes on from JAGWZB010000005.1 coordinate 22,136, forward strand.
CAGCTATGTCTCGGGCGGTGGTGGATTGGCCCTATGGTTTGGCGATGATATCTCAATGAACGATTACCTCAGGGGCTATAGCGCTTGGGCTAAACCAATCCCTGGGGCAACCAACTCACTGCCGCTTATCCCCTTCGCTTTGTCAGGTCCGGTCGAATTGACCAAAGAGCCAGGGGATGCGACCCCCGATGTGCTGGCTCAGACACACCCGATCTTTGCACCGCTGTTAGGACTGAGCAACTCTCCCTTTCAATTCGTTCGGATCGAGCGTTATGTAGCCATCGACACGAAATCCGAGACAGGAGCCGAAAAGCTGTGGAAGCCTGTTGCCAGCCTCAGGAATCGCGATCCTTTGATGGTCGATTATCCACTAGGCGCAGGACGTGTTCTAATCGCACTGACCTCACTGGACCGACGATGGAGCAATTGGCCCCAAGACCCGACCTTTGTTGTCGCCGCGCTGAAAATGGTCGGTTACCTATCGAGCTTTAAACTCCCCGAAACGTCTCGACCAACCGGAACGGCCCTACGATGGGATTTCTCATCCCAAGAAATGCTTCCAGAAACGCGCCTGGTCTTGCCTGCCTCGAGCGCTCGAGGTGTCCGTGCTCAAGTCCAAATCAATGCAACCGATGTCGGTGAAAATTCACTCAGAGCAGACTATGGCTCTTCCTCGGATACCCTTACCAGCGATGCAGCACGAGCGCTAAACTCCTCCGGGGTGTTCGAATGGTGGGGTACATCCATCCAAGGGGACCCCAAGGTCAAGAATTCTGCAAGGAACACTCCAGGGGTCGAAGGCGATACCCAAAGAGTCACACCCACGGACTTGGCCAGAACCCTTTCGGGAGTGAAGTTCAATTACCGCAGCGCCATGTCAGGAATCTCAGACATGACGCTAGCAGGACTCTCGAACCGAAACATGCTCCTATTGGGCCTTTTGGTCGCTTTGCTCATGGCCGAGCAGTGGCTTGCTTGGAGCGCTTCGTATCATTTGCCAAAACGATCCTAAACATGGATTTATTAACGAGTTGGATCTATCGACAAAATGCTTGGGCGATCGCCCAGCAGGACACGCGCGTCTACTACCAATGGATGCGTTTAGAACAACTCGATCAGTGGCATCATTGGTTTCTATTGGCCTTGTGTCTCTTGGCCATCATCGCTTGGGTCGTCTACTGGTATCGCAAAGATTGGGAGGAACTCCCGAAATCTCTCGGATACGCGCTGCTGATCCTGCGCCTGACTGCACTCCTAGGTATCCTAATCTTCTTCATGGATTTGCAGAAACGCAGCGAACGTCGAGATGTCAGATCCTCCAAAGTCGCAGTCTTGGTCGACACGAGCCTGAGCATGACCATGCCACTGGAAGAAACCCCCGGTCGGGAATCGACAGGACCAAGCCGCATTGCAGCCATACAGAAATACCTAGGTCAATCCGGACTCATCGAGCAACTTCAAACTCAACACGATACCACCGTGTATCGCTTCGACCAAGGAACCCGACCAAGCGTCGTTGCTTCGTTTCAAAAACCGGTTGAAACCACACTCAACAGCGGCTCGCTCGATGCAAGAGAGAGATTGCTAGGTTACCTCAGAGCCACCGCATGGCTCGGTAGCTTTCTAACACTCCTTGGAATTTCCGTCATGGTTGCCAGCTTGCTGGCCCGCGCCCTGGGAAACTCGAAAAATTATCTCTCCTACGGAATCCTCTTTGGTGTCGTTTCGGCCATCAGCGGATTCGTCTTCATCGCGACGGGAATCCTCCGCGCCGATACCATTCCATGGCAATCCCTTTGGTCTACCCAACCTCTTGCCCGAATCAAATCCGAGACGATCGAGCCTGAAAATACCAAAGAAAAACCCTTGGTCCCATCAGCCATCGCTTGGGATTCTGTCCTCAGCGCCACAGGCACAGAGTCACGCATCGGAGATGCACTCCAAGCGATCCTCGAACAAGAACAAAGCTCGACACTCGCCGGTGTGATCCTGGTAACCGATGGACGCAGCAATGCCGGAGTCGATCCCCAAAACGCGGTTTCCTTGGCTAGCAGACAAGAGGTTCGTATTTATCCCGTGGGGCTAGGTACCGACAAAAACCCAATGAATGCCAAAGTCCTCGATATGGAAGCCCCTAAACGCGTTTTCCCCGGGGATCGTTTCAGGATCACTGCACTTGTCCAAGCCTCCGGGATGCAAGGTGTGCAAGTCCCCGTCCAACTGCGCCGTCGACCCGGAGGAGGCTCTGGCGTCGGACCTACGATCGAAGAAGAACGCACCATCACTCTCCAAGCCGATGATGCGATTACCAACCTTGCTTTCGATGTCACCCCACGCGAAATCGGACCCTGGATTTACGAACTGAAGATTCTAGCCCCTACCACCGACTCGAACGCCTCGGACAACCAGTTCGAAAGCGAAGTCCGAGTTGTGGAAGCCAACTCTACCATTCTGATCCTAGCCGGAGGACCCACTCGCGAATATCAGTTTGTGCGAAACTTACTTTTCCGCGAACCCACGGTGCAATCGCACGTTTATCTGCAGTCAAGCGGACCTGGGGTTTCGCAGGAAGCCAAGCAGTTGCTAAGCGAATTTCCAAAAAACCTCGCTGAGATGACTCAGTACGATGCGGTCATCGCCTTTGATGCCGATTGGACCAAGCTGACCGCAGAACAAATCGACGCGTTAGAGACCTGGGTGTCGCAGCAAGCAGGTGGATTGATCGTGGTGGCTGGGCCAGTGGCGACCCCTAAATGGGCCGGAAACAGTGGAACCGGAAACCGAAACGCGGAAATCCTAAGGGGTATGGTCCCGGTCATTATGAACACTCGCGGTGCGCGATTGGTCTCGATCGGACGATTCGAATCCGAAACCGCTTGGCCACTCTCACTTACCTCCAACGCCCTGGCTACCGACGTTTTACAAGTCGGTGCGACAGTCGAAGAAAGCAAAAGTGCGTGGGACCGCTTTCGCGGTGTCTTTAGCTTCTTCGGTTGCTATGAACCCAAACCCGCAGCAAGCGTGCTGCTGAACTTCTCCGACCCAACCACTTTGGTCAACAATTCGGCCCCCATCTACTTGGCTACCCAGTTCTACGGTAGCGGTCGCGTGGTTTTCCAAGGTGGAGGTGAGTTCTGGCGCATGCGAGAAGTTGGTGAAAAGTACTTCGATACCTACTACACCAAACTCGTCAGGTGGGCGGGCCAAGGTCGATTGCTCCGAGACTCCGATCGCGGCATGCTACTGGTCGATAAAGAACAAGCCATCGTCGGCGAACAAGTCATGGTTCGAGCCGTCCTAAAAGACGCTCAGTTTCAGCCCCTGATCCAAAATGAAACCATCGCCAAGCTGATCGAACCCGGCGGACGCTCAGCCAACCTCAAACTCATGCCCCTAGCCGATCCAACCCAAGCCGGTGTTTATATCGGACAGTACATGACTAAGAAAATAGGCACCTATGAAGTCCAACTACCGATCGGTTCTCTGACCGATCAAGTCCTCCTAGCCCAACAGACGATCGTTCGAGTCCCAGCACTAGAGATTCAACGACCCCAAAGAAATGATCCTCTCCTGAGCGAATTGGCCACGAAAACCGGCGGGAAGTACTCGGTGGGGCTCGGCGAACTTGCGTCCATCGCAAGTACCATCAAACCACGTGAGCAAGTCAATTATTTACCCAATGCCCCCGACAGCGAATTTCGACAACGGCTCAACGGACTCCTGATGGCACTCATCGCAGGTGCACTGAGTCTCGAATGGCTCACCAGACGACTGAGCCGACTGGCCTAAAGTAGTCCTGCGGGTCCTATTGGACCTGCTCTACATACCACTTCTGAATCGCTTCTGTAGGCAATCCGTATTCTTCAATTTCGCTGATCAGTCGTTGAAAATCGAACTGGTCATTCTGACCACAAGCCCGCCGTGCAGCGCGTGCCTCACGCTCTGCAAGCTTTTCCTCAGCACTCCCAGGTTGGTCCGCAAGGATCGCTTGCCAACGGAAATATTTCGATTTCAAAAGCCCCACTTCCTTCCCTAATTGAAAATCATGCAGAGCTTCGTAATACGCTTGCCGCTGGGGAGCCATGATCGTTTGCTCCCAACGAAGAGCTAACTCGATCGCCTCCTGATAACGCTTGCACGAAAACAAAACCCGGAACCTGCTCGGATACGTCGCGATCAACCGATCAAAAACTCGCCAATCCTCATGATCGCTGACTTTAGGGTCGGAAATCAACGCGTCCAGTGATGCAAACGCTCGATCTGATTCATCCTCCTTGCCCGTTTCTAAAAGCAACACACCTAATTCCGATAAAGCACGGATCTGAAGGATCAAGAACTCCAACCGATGTGGGAATTTCCGATAAGCCTCATCCGTAGATTTACAAACCGATTCGAAAAGCCGAATTCTCTCGTCGAGATCTTCTGGTCTGCCTGCTAGAAAGTACGAACGCAGATACTTCGCATGCAACATCGTATCCTGAGCAAATTCATCGTCTGGATGCTCCGCAAGATAATCCTCTGCTGCCGAAATTGACTTTGCGGTCCAAATCCGTCCAGGAGATTCGGCCGTCAAATCGCCCTCAAAAAGTACAGCCATCAAGTACAGGCCATTGATCATGGGTATGTCCAACTTCTGATCTTTAGCCACCCTACTGTTATACAACCCGATATACTCGAGCGACTTGACCCTAAACTCCTTTGCCTTCTGAAGCTTCTGCTCTTTCGATTCTTTCAGGCTTACGGTCGACTCATGAAAATAGCACAAGGATATGTAGTGACTCATCACTTCCAAGTGTCGGATAAGTCGTAAATCATTAGGGGCTAGTTGAAAAGCTTCCTCCAAGACAGGGAATTTTTGTTGAAGATTCTCAAGTAACTCCGAGGGTGAAACGCGTTTGCCAGCTAAAACCGAATCGTTGATCGAACTGTTGGTTCCAAGCATCGACTGAAGGAATAACTCGCTGATCTTGCCTTTCTCCTGAGCAAGGTTCCGTTGCACCCTCCACTCGCGGTCCAGGACCAGGACGAAGGTCAGAAGCGAAGCAATCAGTGTTCCTAAAAAGATCGCAAGCCTCGGGTGGTTGCAGACCAACGCTTTTAGGGATTCCCAGGGCGTCGGTGTTGCGATACTGATAATCTCACCGTTTAGAAAACGCCGAAGGTCTTCGGCCAAATCACCCGCACTGCGATACCGCGACCTGGAGTCTTTTTGCAAACACTTGGCGATAATCGCTTCAAGACTCGATGGCACCTGAAGCCCCGTCCGACGAGGTTTAAGGCTCGTGTTTTGCACGATATTCGTCAACGTCTGAAAATGCCCTCGGTCATCAAATGGATGGACTCGATAAACCAACTCATGAAGAATGACTCCTAAGGAGAACAGATCCGATGGAGTCCGCATCGCCTTGCCTTGTACCTGCTCGGGCGACATGTAGGCAAGCGTTCCTAAAATCTCCCCGTAATTGGTCAAAGGTTCCTCGGGTGAATGATCTAACTTCTTCGAAAGGCCAAAATCTGTCAGCAATGGCCAAAGCCCCAATCCTTCGCTATCGAGAGGATCGCAAGCTTTTAACAAGATATTGCCCGGCTTGATATCTCGGTGTAGCACCGGTATCGAGTGCGCCTCCTGCAATGCATCGGCCACCTTGCTGATAAGCCATGCTGCCTGCCTTGGCGAATAATCGATCGACAGATCTGATAATGCATTGGCAAGCGATCCACAATCGGCTAACTCAACGACATGGTAGACGACGCCGTCGATTTGCCCTGTCTCGAAATGCTCGATCACATTTGGATGTTTCAGAGACGATAAGACCTTTCCTTCAAATTCAAACCGTTCGCGCGGAATACGCTGATTGGCCTTCGATGGCCTTAGCACCTTCACGGCTACACGTCGGCCAAAACACTGCCGAGCGTTGGCGGCAAATACCAATCCGTAAGCCCCCAAGCCTAAACACTCGATTTCCGAGAATCTTGGTGCTGAGTCCCTAGACGTCACACTCTCTAACCACGATCTGCACTCGCTTCGGTCCTGGGAATCAACAGTGTCGATTCGATGCTCGTCTCGAGCCAAATCGCACTGGTTTTGTATTCGCAGTATCTCCGCACTACTTGGCTCAGAAGATTCAGGCAAAAGTTTAGGCATAGATCTACACTCCAATCCCATCGGGCGTGCTCCAGTAACCGCCGCGTTGGTGATCGAATACCAACCGCTTGGCAGGCCCTGTGTCGCCCACGGACCGCTGGTGCATCAACCCCTGATCCGTTTCCGTTAGCTCATAGACTAATTGGCCATTGCACCAAGTCTTGATCGGCCATCCATGCAAGGTCGTTCCATGCCAAGGGGACCATTTGGATTTGGTCCACTGTTTGCTGTTGTCTATCGTGCGACTGAGCTTCGGATCCACCAACACCACGTCGGCATCGTAACCCACCTCGATTCGCCCCTTACCGACAATCCCCCATACCCGCGCCGGCGCATCAGCGGTCCAAGAAGCGATCTGATTCCAAGTGCACTCGCCTCGCCAAGCACGATCCAATAGCAAAGCAAAATAATTTTCCACCGCTGGCAGTCCGCTAGGTGACAATGGATACGGCTGCGACTTTTCTTCCAATGTATGCGGGGCGTGGTCCGTCGCCACCACCTGTATCTTGCCTTCAACGAGCGCTTGCCACAAAAGCTGATTGTCCCTGGCCGACTTGATCGACGGATTCATCTGGATCAAACTCCCAAGCCGATCATAATCATCGACATTGAAATACCAGTGGTGTGGGCATAACTCCGAAGTGATCAATCCGCCATGCGACTCTAAAAGAGGTATTTCGTCCGCCGTACTCACATGCAATACATGAAAACGATGGTTGTGTCGCACGGCCAAATCGATCGCCCTACGCGTCGCGATGATCGCAGCTTGATAATCTCTAATTTTGGAATGATCGTGAATCGTCAAGCTAGTCCCAAGGCGTGCTTGATTGGCACGCACCGTCGACTCGTCTTCGCAATGAGCACAGATCGGTACTTTCGTCTCTGCGAAGATTCGCTCGAGTGCTTCTTGCTCGTCGACAAGCAAATCCCCAGTGCTCGAACCGATAAAAATCTTGATCCCGGGTATCCCGCTTGCCACTTTGAGTGACTCGATGTTGGTTGCCGTAGCGCCCATGTAGAAACCAAAATTAACCAGGGACTTGCTCGCAGCAATCGCGTATTTTTGCTCGATGAGCTCCTGATTGATCGCCGCCGGCTTGGTGTTGGGCATCTCCAAATAACTCGTCACACCACCAGCCGCACATGCACAACTGGCTGTCCCCAAGTCCTCTTTGTGAGTCAGCCCAGGCTCCCGAAAATGCACTTGATCGTCAATCAAGCCAGGAAATAAAACCAATTCACTTGCATCGATCACTGCATCAGCACGGGTGTTCGGAGCCGCGTCGACCGAAGCGATCTTGCCATCTCGCAACAAAATATTGCTCGTGGCCACTTGGTCAGGAAAAACAACCTGTGCGTTTCGAATCAGCGTCGTACCATGCATAGTTCGGGTCATGAATCGAGCCTCGCTGAAAATCTAATCCATTAAAAGTAAAAACACGCTCAGTACAATTATCCAAAAATCACCTAGAATAGCGAGTCTCCGACAAGCTTTTGTCCCGCCAACGCATCCTCCCTGGAATAATTCCCCCACCTTTCTTGTGAGCCACCAGATCCCATGATCGCAAACTTTAAATTGTTCGCTACGGCCCTCCTTTCCCTGGCATTGACCCTTGGCTGGCTGGGGGCCCAAGAACCCGAACCATGGGATTCACGCAGCTGGAGCAACCGGATCGAAATCGCTCTGCGTCAAGGCAATGCCGAACAAGCCCTCGAAGAGATCAACCGAGCAATCACCAAAGCACCAGACCAATCTCAGCTATATCTGATTCGCGGATCGCTGCTATTTCGAAGCGGAAAAATCAATGAATCGTTGCCAGATTTTGATAAAGTCATCGAATTGGATCCCCCGCTCAAACCCTATCTTTGGCAACGTGGAATCGCTCTGTACTACGCAGAAAAATATCAAGAAGGCCTCGATCAATTTGCAGTCCATCGAGACGTCAATCCCAACGACGTCGAAAACGCCTTCTGGCACTTCCTTTGCAACACCAAAATCAACGGAGTCAAAGCAGCCCAAAAGGATGTACTCCTCTCAGGCAACGACGAACGTGTTCCGATGATGCAAGTCCAACAGATGATCCAAGGAAAAGCTACGGTCGAGCAAGTCATCGCCGCAGCCGAGAAAAATCGCAAACTGATCAACGGCTCCGATTACGATCGCTTCTACGGCTACCTCTACGTAGGCTTATACTACGATGCGACCGGCAACCGAGTCAAAGCTCTTGAATGGATGGAGAAATGCGTCGCTCTTGGAGTCGCTGGCTACATGGGTGATGTCGCAAAAGTCCACCTGGATACTCTCAAAAAAGAAGTGCTAGGTGCCGATTCTCCCAACAAACAACGAGGCAAATGGGTATCGCTTTTCAACGGAAAAGACCTTACGGGTTGGACTCCCAAAATTCGAGGATTCAAACTCGGTGAAAATTATGCCAATACGTTTCGCGTCCAAGACGGATTGCTGCAAGTACGTTACGACGGGTACGAGAAATTCGACGAGCGATTCGGTCACCTCTTCTACGACGGCATTTACTCCAAATATCGCCTTCGCATCGAATACCGATTCGTAGGCCAGCAAGCTACCGGAGGTCCTGGTTGGGCGATCCGTAACAGCGGTGTAATGCTCCACGGACAACGACCGGAAACCATGACCATCGATCAGGATTTTCCTTGTTCCATCGAAGCCCAATTCCTGGGCGGCAATGGCAAAGACCCCCGCACCACCTTGAACCTATGCACCCCAGGAACCAACGTCGAAATCGATGGCAAGCTCTTCACTCCTCACTGCACAAACTCAAAATCGAAAACCTACCACGGCGATCAATGGATCACTGCGGAATTCGAAGTCCTAGGCAACGAAGTCATTCGCCATATCATCGATGATCAAGTCGTTTTGGAATACCAGAAACCCCAGCTTGATCCCAAAGACGCGAATGCAAAACCGCTGATACGCGATGGCATGCTCCAAATCGATCGAGGCTCAATCTCTCTGCAATCAGAAAGCCATCCAATCGATTTCAGGAAAGTCGAAATCATGGTTCTCGAATAATCGATCCATCCTCCTATGCCTCTAAAATTCGACAACCGATTTGTAAGCCTGCTTCCCGGAGAAAACATAGCCCAGATCGACGGTAGTACCCAACTATCTCGTAAAGTCCTAGGTGCATGTTACTCAAATACACTACCCGTGAAGCCTAGCGATCCTAGATTGCTTGCCCATGCATCCGAAGTTGCAGAATTGATTGGGCTAAGCCCTTCGGAAGTGCATAGCCAGTGGTTCCTCGATGCATTCTCTGGCCGCAAGCTGCTTGCCGACATGGAACCTTTTGCTATGTGCTATGGTGGTCATCAATTTGGACACTGGGCAGGTCAACTCGGAGATGGTCGAGCAATCAATCTGGGTGAAGTAGTCAACCCCGTCGGCCAGCGATGGATGCTGCAACTCAAAGGAGCAGGCCCAACCCCCTATTCTAGAAACGCCGATGGTTTTGCTGTGCTTCGCTCGAGCGTCAGGGAGTTTCTTTGCTCTGAAGCTATGCATCATCTGGGGGTACCGACGACCCGGGCTCTATCGCTAATAGGTACCGGTGATCTTGTTGTCAGAGACATGTTCTACGACGGGCGACCCCGAAGAGAACCAGGGGCCATCGTTTGCCGAGTCGCTCCTACCTTCGTCCGCTTTGGCAACTTCGAAATTTTTAGTTCACGTCAGGATCTGAAAATCCTCAAGCAACTGATCGACCATGTAATCCGAACAGACTTTCCTGAATTGGCCGATGGAAAGCAAGAAATCGATTCAGGAATCATCGTCACTTGGTTTCGGGAAATATGTCGTCGAACCGCCGTGATGATTGTTCATTGGATGCGAGTCGGATTCGTACACGGTGTCATGAATACCGACAACATGTCGATACTCGGCCTTACAATCGATTATGGTCCCTACGGATGGCTCGAAGATTACGATCCAACCTGGACACCCAACACTACGGACGCCCAGGGCCGTAGGTACTGCTATGGCCAACAACCCCAAATCGCCTACTGGAACCTGGCTCAACTTGCCAACTCCATCGGCCCCTGCGTTGACGACAAAGAATCCCTCGAAGAAGCCATGTCTGTGTATGTCGATACCATTCAAGAACATTGGCAAAATACGATGCTCGCTAAGCTGGGACTGCAGCGGTGGACACCGACGGAAGACTCGCTGCTAGAATCCCTTTTTGAACTCCTGCGCAGCATCGAAACCGATATGACTTGGTTCTATCGATTGCTGGCAACATGGCCTATCGGGCACCAGCCAACTGAGGATCAACCAGACAGAAAAGCCGCTGCACTGGTTCACTTTCATGAAGCTTTCTATCGACCCGAGCAATGCGACAATGATTACGCAGCGCGATTAAACGCATGGCTAAATCGCTATGATCAGCGAGTCTTGCAAGATCACAACGATGCGCGTCACAGGCAAGCGATCATGGATCGGACGAACCCTCTGTATGTGCTTCGCAATTACCTCGCACAAGAAGCGATCGACCTAGCTCAAGAGCAGGGCGACCCCGGGCTGATTATGGAGCTACTTGATGTCCTAAGGAATCCTTACCGAGAGCAGCCGGGGAAGGAACGCTTTGCAAAGAAACGTCCCGAATGGGCTCGCAACCGTCCAGGTTGTTCGATGCTATCGTGCAGCTCTTAGTGCTCTCTAGCCATCTTCATGAACAACTCGTAACGAGCTTTCATCTCAACGAGGCTATCTCCTCCAAACTTATCCACCAAAGCGGTCGCAATTTCGAAAGCGACGACGTGTTCGACAATGATTGCTGCTGCGGAAATCGCGCAAACATCGCTCCTTTCGTAGTTGGCTCGATGGGGCTGCTTGTCCTCCATCCGTATCGAATCCAAAGGCTTCCGCAGCGTGCTAATCGGTTTTTTAGCAGCTCGCAGTATCAAGGACTGACCGTTGGTCATTCCACCTTCAAGCCCGCCTGCGTTGTTCGAGGGCCTGATGTAGCCCAAGTGAGGTAAGTGCGACAGACTTGCGTCATGATGTATCGGATCGTGGACCTGTGAACCCTGCTTGCGAGCCGCTTCGAAACCCATCCCAATCTCCACGCCCTTGATCGCCTGAACAGCCATGACGGCCTGAGCCAGCCTTCCGTCAAGCTTGCGATTCCACTGGGCGTGCGTCCCTAGTCCAAACGGTAAACCATCAACCCGAACCTCAACGATCCCACCCAAGGTATCCCCCTGGTCCGCCATACGATCGATGTAAGCCTGGGCATCTGGATCGGTGTGCGGTTGAACTGAGTACAGCGAGCTCTGATCTCGGCGAGCTCGAACTTCGGCGATCGACAACGCTTCAGTCCCTTGCGCACCGAATTGCATTTGACCAAGCTCGACGACATAACTGACTGTTTCGATACCGAATTCACGCAAGAGCAATCTTGCCAAAGCACCGGCTGCGACTCTAGCTGCTGTTTCACGGGCGCTGGATCGCTCGAGAACCCCTCGGATGGACCCCAAATACTTGATCGCACCAGTCAGATCCGCATGGCCAGGCCGAGGCCGCTCGAGCTCTTTAAGTCGTTCAAGCTTGTAATCGTTATTGACGATCTGCATGGCGATCGGAGAACCCAAAGTAACTCCTTGCCAAACTCCCGAGAGAATATTCACTTGATCCTGTTCGAGCTTCTGCCTTCCCCCCCGGCCATAACCACCTTGACGCAATCGGAGCTCGTTGTTGATAAACGCTTCGTCGATCTGAAGGCCCGCTGGAAAACCATCGACCATAGCAAGAAGTGATTTTCCGTGGGATTCGCCAGCGGTGGAATAGGTAAGCATCGAAGTGATTTGGTTAAGTGGCTGCGCTGGATCGCTTTGAACCCGCGATCAACACATACAAACAAGGAACTACAAATAGGGTAAACAACGTACCGATTGCCATACCGGCGACCAAGACGATGCCGATACTATTTCGAGCTTCAGCACCCGGACCGGTGACAAAAACCAGAGGCAAGTGTCCAAAAACGGTCGCCGCGCTGGTCATTAAAACCGGTCGCAATCGAGTCTTGGAAGCTTCGATCGCCGCATTCCATTTGCTCAAGCCCTCTTCTTGCAAATGATTGGCAAACTCGACGATCAAAATCCCATTCTTAGCCACCAATCCCACCAGCGTGATGAGTCCGACTTGAGAATAGATATTCACGGTTGTGAGCCCAAGAAAAGTCAGCAGCAACGCACCGGAAATTGCCAAGGGGACGGAACCCACAAGCACGATCAATGGATCGCGAAAGGACTGAAACTGGGCCGCAAGCACCAAATAAATCAAAGCCAAAGCGATACCAAGAGTAACCGTCAAGGATGATCCTTCCTTGCGTATCTGCCTGGATTCTCCCGCGTAGTCCAACGCGGCCGTGGGTCCTACCACCTGTTGCACGATCTCCTCGATTTTGCGCAGACCGGATTCTTTGGTAAGCCCTGGGATGCCGGGGATGACCGCCGCTTGGATTTGAATCGAACTTTGCTGCTGAAAACGGCTCAGGACCCGTGGTGCCGTTTTAGGTACAACACTTGCAAAGGTCGAAACAGGGATCAATTGGCCACTGGGCGTTCGAATTTTCAAATCCATCAATGAGGAGGCCGACTGGCGATCTTCTTCGGCCAATTGCGGGATAACCTGATAAGAACGATTGAAGTAATTGAAGCGATTGACATAGCCACCGCCGAGCAAGACACCAAGCTCACCGGCGATCGATGCAAGATCGAGTTTCAAGTCGGCGACTTTCTCTCGATCAACCACCACTTGCGCTTGTGGCAAATCGACTTTCAAATCTGTATCGACAAACATAAACAACCCAGTTTTGGAAGCCTCAGCCAGAATCTGTTCGGACAAAACCGTAAGTTGCTCGACGGGTAAATCGCTTTTGAGGATCAGTTCCACATCAAAACTTCCAGCGCCTGGAAGTGGTGGAACGAGTACGGGAAATGGCTGCAGTCCGGGGATCTGCGAAGCGATACCGAAGGCCTGCGGGACCATGGCCTCCGTGCTGCGCATGTGTTCCTTCTCGCGGTCATGCCAACTCTTGGTGATGATACCTCCAAAGCCTGAGTTCGATCCAACCAGCGCCCACATATAGTCCGTTTCGGGCATCACTGAAAACTTATCTGCAAGGACTTTAGCCCAACCTACGGAACTCTTCAGCGACGAATCCGGAGAGGCTTTGAGCATGACCGCGATCGCTCCTTGATCCTCGACGGGCGCAAGTTCTTTGGAGCTCATGATGTAAAAAGGAGCCGCCGCAAAGGCGACTAACAAAGTTGCGAACGCTATGGCCCAGCGAACCTCCAAAGCCCACACCAACATCGCGCCATAAGCTTGTTGGACTGCATCGAAAACTCGGTTGACAAGACGAGTCAATAAGCCTTCTTTGCCGCTGGCCGAGAGCATCTGTGCACTCATGATAGGCGATAGGGTTACTGCAACAACGCCGGATAGCAAAACTGCAGCGGCCAAGGTAAATGCGAACTCCTTGAAGAGCATTCCAGTCAGCCCACCTTGGAATCCAATCGGTGCATAGACCACTGCTAGTGTGATAGTCATAGCCACGATGGGACCGAAGAGTTCGCGAGCCCCCAGCAGTGCTGCGTCGATCTTGGTCATCCCTTCACGAATGTGACGCTGGACATTCTCGACCACAACGATCGCATCGTCGACCACAAGACCTACCGACAGGACGATAGCAAGCAAGGTCAGCAGGTTCAGCGAAAAACCGAGCAAATACATCAGAATCGTCGCACCGATCAGAGATACCGGCATGGCGATCAGTGGAACGATAGCGGTGCGGATCGAACCCATGAACAGAAAGACCACCAATCCGACGATGGCGATCGTCTCCATGAGTGTTTTTGAGATTTCCGAAAGGGCATCGCGCATGAAGCGAGTGGCGTCATAAGCCAGATTCATTTCCATGTGGCCTGGTAGATTTGGCTTAAGTTTCGCCATCGCGTCGTTGAGTCGATTAGCGACCTCGATTTCATTGGTACCTGGCAAAGGCCAAACGGAAACATACACGGCTTCTTTCCCTCGGTACATCGCTACCATGCCAGCTTCTTCCGAACCGAATTCGACGGTAGCGATATCCCCCAGGCGTATGACGGCTCCATCTTTTTGGGAGACGATCAAGTCTCGAAATTCATCTGCGGTTTTCAAGTCGGTGTCGGTAAGTAAGTCGACTTGAACCGAATCGTTTTTGACTCGCCCAATTGCGGCCAAATAATTGTTCCGTCTCAAGGCCCCGTAAACATCACCTGGGGTCAAGTTTAGTTCAGACAATTTATTTGGGGAAATCCAGATCCGCATCGCGGGTGTGCGTCCCCCTTCGACCCCTACGCGTTGGACTCCGGAAATGGTGGTTAATTGCGGCTGAATGGTTCGTGTTAGGTAATCGGTAAGCTGTGGAATATCCCACTGGTTCGAAGTGAAACTCAGATAGAAGGAGGCGTAAGGACGATCGGCGCGTTGGATCTCAACGACGCTTGGTTCGGCCTCTGCAGGCAATTCACGGCGCACTTGTTGCAAACGAGTGTTTACCTCCGCGAGAGCTTGAGTCGCGTTGTGATTGAGCTTTAGTCGAATCGTGATTTGGCTCGATCCGGCAACGCTTTTGGACTCGATGTAATCAACACCTCCGATCGACGAAACGGCTTTCTCGATGGGAGTTGTTAGAAAACCACGGATTGTTTCTGCGCTGGCTCCTATGTAGATGGTCGTGATAACGATCGAAGTGCTCTCGAGCTTTGGGAATTGCTGGACCGGCAATGACTGCGCGGACCGCACACCCAAGAGAACAATCATCAGGTTCACAACGATCGCAAGGACTGGATACCTGATAAAAATGTCGGTGATCGATTTCATCGCAAAGAGGGAAGCCTGGTAGATGTTAAGGGGTTGCTTTGGTCAGATCCGATGGAACCACCCAGGTGCCGTCGTAGATTTTGAATGAGCCGTCAGCGATGATTTGTTCCTTGGGATCGAGTCCCTGGCGTATCGATACATCATTTCCTAGGGTCGCACCGACGATTACTTCGCGGCGTTTAGCGATCCACTTTGATGTATCACTAGGATCGATTTGAGCGACGAAGCAAAAAGCACCTGTGGGATTGGTGCGTAGGGCTGAAGAAGGAATCAGCAGGGTAGGCTGCGAGTCTCCGTACTCGGCGACCACTTTGACAGAGTCATTGATTTGAAGGGTTGCCGGAGGAGAGAGCACCTTGGCTCTAGCTGCAAGAGATCGAGTAACACGATCGGCTTGAGAGTCCACCGCGACGACTTGGGCCTGGAGTTTCTTTCCGAGGTGCTCCAATGCCACCTGATCCCCCACTTGCAAATAGTCAGCCACATGTTGAGGCATCATGAAGTCGACGAAAACGAACTGATCGACTCCTTGAAGCATCGTTATTTGGGAACCTTCTGATAGATACTGTCCGGGTTGAATGTCAAAGACACCGGCTCGGGCTTGAAATGGAGCCACAAGAATCTTTCGGCGAATGACGGCTTGGATTCTGGCGACTTCGGCTTGAGCCTGTGCCAGTTGAGCTTGGGTCTGGTCCAGATCCAATTCGCTCAATGCTTGGACCTCCATGGCTTTCTTGATTCGGACAAAAGTGGATTCGGCGATGCGTTGTGACGCTTTTGCGCTTGCGAGCATTGCTTCTTCGACACTGGTATCGAGTTCAACTAGAACTTGTCCTGGTTGGACCAAATCGCCGGACTGGAAATGGATCGCTTTGACAGTGCCGACGGTTTCGGTTCTCAGCTGGATCGACCGCGGGGCCACGACTGTGCCTATGACGGTCGTGCTAGATCGCAATTGAGTCGATTGAGGAGTTGAGAAAACCACGGGTGTCGGGTGGGCTTCTTGAACCGGTGCGGCCGATGAGAGCACACGGAATTTCAGCAGGTAGATGCCAAGGGCCAAGGCAGCAACGCCAAGAAGCACCGCGAGGGATCCTAGGAACTTTTTCATGCGGTTTGAGGCTTAAGGGGAAGCGGATAGAGCGATCGAGGGGATTGGAACAAGGGTACACGGTTTTGGCGTTTTGCCAAAGGTCGCTTTGGAGAACCAAGCGATTAGGCTGGTAGCTGCTGCTTTGGTAAACAGCATGGTTCAGGTCGATCTGTCTTACATCAGAGGTGTATTTTTGGTGGAAATAGATGATCGTTAAGGAGCGAGGTTCTTCCTTTGGGGCTGCCTTAGCGGAGGGTTAAAAACCTGAAATTCTGGCAAGCCAATGCTCAAAATCTGTTTCCATTGTACTCACACAAGCTTGGCGTCTATAATACTTTGACGTGGATCTGTCCACCCATTCTCCTCGAACATCCCACCAACAACCCGAACTCGATTTCGCTTGTCCAAACCCACGTTTTGTGGGCTGACTGGAAGATTTAGCCGGCCTGTTTATTGTCAAATCCGCAGTCGTTGCTGGGTCGACACAGGCGGTTTTGAGTGATCGAGTTTGCCAAAACAAATGACTGACCAAGACCGCGGTCGATCGCGACCCAATCGCAACATAAACGAGGTACTCTCGATTGCTGAGGAGATCCTTCGGGAGCGCAGTGGTATCGTCAAGCCACTGACGCTTCGGCCGGTGTTGGACTTTGCGACACTTCAGAGTATGTCTCAGGAAGAACTCGAGGGGCTCGCCAAGCTTGAAGGAATTCTTGGATGGGAATCCTTGACGCGACCGGAGTTGATTTACCAAGTCCTTAGGGCTCGGATGCAGTCATCTGGAATCATGATGGGAGAGGGAACGCTAGAGATACTTGCAGACGGCTTTGGGTTTCTAAGGTCGGCTGCTCATCATTATGTTGCATGTCCCGACGATATTTATGTTTCGCCATCCCAAATACGTCGTTTTGGACTGACCAATGGCATGACGATTTCGGGGAAGATTCGCCCTCCCAAGGAGAACGAACGGTATTTCGCGCTTTTGCGGGTCGAAGCGATCAATCATCGGAATCCCAACGAGGTGCGATCTCGCAAGTCGTTTGATTTGCTTACACCTCTGCATCCGAAACAGCGAATCATCTTGGAGACCCAAGCTTCGGAGATAGCGACCAGAGTTGTTGATTTGGTCACCCCTCTGGGGTTTGGTCAACGCGGATTGATCGTGTCGCCACCTCGTGCCGGAAAAACGATTTTGATGCAGAAGATGGCAAGATCGGTACTAGCAAATTACCCCAATGCTTACGTCATGATGCTTCTCATCGACGAACGACCTGAGGAGGTAACAGACATGCAGCGCGAGGTACGAGGACCCAAGTGCGAAGTCATCAGTAGCACTTTTGACGAATCGGCCTCTAGGCACATTCAAGTTAGTCAGATGGTGCTTGAGAAAGCCAAGCGATTGGTCGAAGACGGGGTAGATGTGGTAGTTTTTTTAGACTCGATAACCCGATTAGCAAGAGCATGGAATGGTGAGTGCATACAATCGGGCAAGACCCTTACGGGGGGGTTAGATGCAAATGCCATGCAAAAGCCCAAGGCCTTTTTTGGGGCGGCTCGGAAAGTTGAGGAAGGGGGCTCGTTGACGATAATCGCGACGGCTCTGGTGGGAACTGGGAGTAGAATGGACGAAGTGATCTTTGAGGAATTCAAAGGAACAGGGAATATGGAGATTGTGCTCGATAGAGCACTTGTGGATCGAAGGATTTGGCCAGCGATTGATATCTACCAAAGTGGTACACGTCGAGAAGAATCATTGCTCGATCCAGTGGAGCATCAAAAGATTGTTATCATGCGAAAAGCGCTAGCTGGATTAAGTTCGTCTGACGCCATGGAGCAGCTTGTCAATCGGCTGCAAAAGACTCGCAACAATGCGGAGTTTCTATTAGGGATCAAGGCCTAAGACTTATGAGTCGATGGAGTAGGACTTGAAATCTCATGAAAGCGGTTCAACGTATCCAGAGCCTAAACAATCCCGAGTTAAAGAGACTCAAGCGACTTCAAAGAGTTGAATCTGGCCGGAAAGAGTTTTTGATCGAAGGGACGCATTTATTAGAAGAGGCCGTAGCGACGGCTTGGCCCCTATGTAGTATTTATTACACAGACAGGTGGGCTCAAGAGAACCTCTCGTTGATTCACAGAACCTCACGAGACACCGACAAGTACGTGGTAGATCCTAGTTGGATTCGTCAAGCAGTAACAACGGATAATCCTGATGGTGTGGTAGGGATAGGAAGTTGGATGGGAGTAAACCAAACTGGACAATCCGATGAATTGTCTAGTGACATAAGCGATTGGAGTTTAGTTTTGGCTGGTGATGGAATCCAGGATCCAGGCAATGCGGGCGCCCTGCTACGAACCTTGGTTGGCTTAGGGGGGAATCGGTTGTATTTAAGTCCTGATTCGGTAAGTCCGGTACATCCGAAGTTCCTTCGTAGCACGGCAGGACAATGGTTTAGGAGACCACCTAGGGTGACCTCTATTAAAGATTTAGCCAAACATGCAATCCGAATTGGAGTGCAGGTGATCGTAGCGGACATGGGTGGAGAATCGATTGCTGATATGGACTTGAGAAAACCAACGGTGTTTGTATTGGGTTCGGAGGGGCGAGGGGTTAGTCCTGAGATCAAGAAGGTGGCAGGAAGGGTTTGCGGCATACCCATGGCTGTTGGAGTCGAATCTTTCAACGTCGCGACAACAGGGGCGATTCTTTTATACGAAGCCCAACGTCAGCGATTTTCCTAGAAAAGCTAACTACCAACTCCCCAAAAAAGCGGGGACAGACCCCGCGCTCCTGGCTTTAAAAATCGGGTTGGGAATCGGGGTCTGTCCCCGTTTCCGTACCTTTTTTTCCGACTGCTTTTGCC
>JAGWZB010000219.1 GCA_018969045.1 Planctomycetota bacterium
AAAATTCGTTCGAGTTGAACACCATGCGGCAAAGGGCTGCTAAACCATACTTGGTCGCATACGCTCTCAAGTAAGATCGTTCGCTATCTAAACTATCTCGCTGGTATACCAACCAGAAGAGAGATTGAATCTGGTCTTCAAGATCGGGTTGCTCTTTGGCTAGCCGTTCAGCTGTCGCTTGGGCATGATGCAGGACGAAGGGATTATTCAGTAGAGTTAGGCTTTGAAGCGGAGAGGCCGAAAAGCTGCGGGTCGGTGCCAGCAGCCCAAGATCTGGGAAATCCATTGCGGTCATCAATGGGTCTGGGATCCCTCGCCAAACATAACGGTAAATGCTGCGTCGGTTTGAACCGGCACTGGTCCAATCATACGCGGTGTAGTCGAGCTTGGGCGTCGATTGCGGACCAGGACTTTGCTTGAAATGCTGGATTGCTGGTCCTCCCATGGTTGGGTCGAGTCGACCGGAGATCGACAAGAGATAATCGCGAAACGCATCCGCATCGAGTCTTAAGCGGTTCTGTCTCCATAGCAAGCGATTTTCTGCATCGATTTGAGCCGCGTCGGGTCTCTCTTGAGAGGACTGTTGATAGGTTTGGCTCGTTACGATCAGTCGATGTAGCTTTTTAAGAGATCCCGAAGATGGATCTCGAAACCAGACCGCAAGCCAATCGATCAGCTCAGGGTGCGAAGGAACCCCGCCCATTCGACCAAAGTCGCTGGGTGTGTCGCACAATCCACGTCCAAAATGGTAATGCCACACGCGATTGACAGCACTGCGCCAGGTCAAGACATTGTCAGGGTGCGCAATCCAGTTGGCCAATGCGGCTCTGCGCATCGATTCGTCTGTTTTCGGTGCGAAACGCGTTGGCAGATGGGAAAGAGCCGTCAGTGCACCTGGAGCCACTTCAGCTTTGGGCTTGGAAATATCTCCGCGCTCAAGCAGATGAACCAGTTTGGGCGAGGCAATCGATCCTGCTTGGTGGTTGCCATTGCCAGAGGGGATCATCACCGATTGACCGACGGCATAGACCGTGCTTTGAGGCGGTAATTTTGCAAGCTGGGCGTCGACGGCGAGGTTGGCAAAATAAGCGGCAACGGTGAGCTTCTGCTCCGACGATCGATCGTCGGGGGTAATGGCCAAGGCTTGTTCGACAGCTTGTGGCACAGCGATCGCGCTGCCTGAGGGAGCATCAGTAAGGCTGATTCGCAGCGCGCCGATCAAATGCGAGCCACCATGAAGTTGCTTTAGCGCGATCGTCAGGGTTGCCTGTTCCGACACTTCAACAGGCTCGGCGAATTCAAAGACCGCATAGTGCGGCTGGCCTACTGCCGGATGGATTCCCCAAGCTGTTTTAGGGTCTTTATCGATAGCTCGCTCGATTCCCCAGCCGGCTTGATTGAAATCGGCGCTGGTTCGCACAATCGTAATATTCTTGCCTGCAGGATCGTTGGGTTCAAACACCGTAGCCGTCACTTCGGAAAGATGCAGATTTCCGTTCTGGCATCGACCAGGGCCTTGCATCGGCAAGCTAGGGTCCGGCAGCACATCGAGTCGAAACGCGGTGATTTGCTTTAGAGGTACTTTCGAGGAAAGGACGTACGTATCGGTATCGGGTGAAGGCCCAGAAGCCAGATACGTTTGCTCGCTGGTTTTGGTCAGCACGGCACCTTCTAAAGATACATACGACTGCAAATCAAGAGGCTTCCACGTCGCGATTTCCTTTTGAGTCTCCGCAAGGTTATTGATCAGGCGTCTGGCAAGTGGTGATTCGAGCACGGCAGCATCGCGGTCTTGAGCGGCCCGCTTGATCTTCGTAAGTTCTTTCCGAGAAGCGGCGACTTGCGAATCCGAATCGTATTGGATGTTGCCTTTGAGAATCCCCGCAAAGACGGCTTGAAGGGCATAGTAATCTTCTTGGGAAATCGGATCGAATTTGTGCGCATGGCAGCGAGCGCAGTTGGCGGTAGTGCTGGTAAAGGCAGCCATCGTCTGGGTCAGCATATCGTCGCGGTCAAGGTAATCAAAAGTGACCGGACCTGTCGAGTAAGTGCTAAGGTCGAAGGTTCCTGCACTTAGGAAACCAAGGGCCGGAATCAGGTCGGTACGCTGAGGCTCAAAAACATCGACAGCAAGCTGTTCTCGGATGAATTGATCCCAAGGTGTATCGCGATGGAAGGCTTGGATCACATAATCGCGATAGGGCCATGCGTGATCGCGTCCCACGTCGTGTTCGTATCCATGCGAGTCGGCAAAGTGGATGGTGTCGAGCCAGTGCCTAGCCCAACGCTCTGGGTATCTGGGTGAGTCGAGGAGTTGATCGACGATCGACTCGTAGTTGGCCTGACTTGGATCGTCCAAAAAAGCGCGGGTTTGCTCGGGACTTGGTGGCAACCCGATCAAATCGAAATAGAGTCGACGAATACGTTCGCTGGGAGTGGCTTGGGGGGAACGGACAAGTCCCTGCGATTGTAGTTTGGTGTCGATGAATGCATCGATGGGGTTGCCTGCTTGCCTGGGAACCTCAGGTGCAATTAGTGGTTTAAGGGACCACCAATCCGTATCATCACTGAGCCTTGGTTGACCGACGCGATCATCGTAGGCACCACCAGAGATCCAATCTCTGAGGATTTGGATTTCGATGTTCGATAATTTCTCGTCGGGCATCTTCAACTGATCGTCGGAATGCTCGACGGCTTTTACAAGCAGACTCGCCGAAGGGTTTTTCGGTAGGATTGCTGGCCCGCGTGTGCCACCTTGCTCCCAACCGCTCTTCCAATCCAGAGCGAGCCCGCTTTCCATTTGCCCTGAAGCATGCGAATGGCACGCATAGCAGTGCTTTTTGAGTATCGGAACCACCTGTTCGTGGAAGAACACCTTGGCATTGTCTTGCGAAATATCCTGCGAAAAAGAAACGCAAAGACTCGTCAACACCAACCAAATGGCAAGCAGAGTTCGAGTCATGGTTTTTCGGACACCAAGGCTTCGAGGATCGGCTTCATGAAATCGTCGTTTTGGAATCGAGCACCTTGCGAGCTTGGTTCGGCGAATCGCACGACGACCAAATCGTACTTGGGGATCACGTACAAGCGTTGTTTTCCGAGTCCTGCTGCCATATAGACTTTCAGCGGAGTTCCGTTTTGACGAATGTCGGTATCGGCTGGGCCATCGACTCCGTTGAGCCACCATGTAAGTCCGTACTTGTTGTTGGTAGCAGAGGGTTCGAAGCATTGCATCAGGAGATCCTCTTTCAAAAGGTTGACGGTCTCTGTTTTTTTGATGGAGCCTTTATCCAAGACAAACTGTCCGAATTTGGCCCAGTTTCTTGCCGTGAGCATCATTCCCCCTGGAATGTTGACATTGCCTGAGGCGTCTTTTCCCCATCGACCAGCATGTGCGGGGTGTCTGCTCCCCAGTTATCGTATCGCTCGTAGAGAATTTTGCCTTGGTGTTGGATCAAGACAGCGTGTCCGCTGTGACTTTTAGAATAGTCGGCAGCTTGGACAAACAAGTCGTCTTGAAACTTGGAGGGGTTTTGAGCTAGCGCTGGGCAAAGGAAGCTACTTAAGCAACTGCTCAGCAGGAGGGCCACAAGGGGTAAAGGCCCTCGAAGGGGGCGTGGGTTGGTGGATTTCACGTTCATCGCTTAAGGTTCTTTTGGTTCTTGTTCTCGATGTAACTCAATTAAATGGTACTCGTCCTAGAAACCAAGTGTTAGGATGCAAGCGATGTAGTAGCAAAATACAGGGGTTTACGGATAATTGAAAAGGTCGATTTCACGCGTCGATTGCAGGCTCTTGCTGAAAGCCATTTGGGTTTAAAGTCTCTCTTTGGCTGTTTTAAGCCCGAAGGGCTGACAGACCAATGGGGGCGCATGGTTGATGAAGGTTTTTTCAATCCATGGTGTGTCGGCCCTTCGGGCCTTTGCATACTTTTTTTATCACTGCTACCGGGGCCTTACGGACCCCGGCAGAGGTTGTGTCGGCCTTCCAGGCCTGAAAGCCATTTTCGGGTATGTTCGAATTAGCTCCAAACGAAAACAGCCCGCCAATGGCGGGCTGTCCGTGTACACCCATCTGGATTCGAACCAGAAACCTTCGGTTCCGTAGACCGATGCTCTATCCAATTGAGCTATGGGTGCGTTTCGCTAACGCGATTCCCAACAGTATAACCAGCTTCGATTCGCCGATAAAGTCCAATCGGCGACTTTCTAATTCGCACGATTTACCAAGGAATTTCCAGGCCAATTCTCCCCTACTACACCCCCAAAAAATACACCCTCTGTGTAGCTAGCGAGCTGCCGCCGATCGGCTCTGGGTTCATGGTATCCTTTCCCCCTTGCAGTTATCATGCTTCTATCCTCCAAAGCCTTCGCATCGCCCTCTACCCCCCAAATTCTCTTCCCGTGAGCCAAGCAAACAACCAACCCGAAAAAAATACCCCTCGTAGCATCTTCGATGACGATCTACCCGATCTTGCTCCTATCTCCCATCCCACCGACCAACCCAAACCCTCCTCACGCTCCGATCAAGCCCTTCGCGATGCCCTCGGCGAACCAGAAGACCTCTTCGAAGACCCCGCCGAAAAACCTGCCCCCAAAAAAACCGCGACCCCAATCCCCCAAGCCCCCAATCTCAACATCGAGCAACTCGATAACGCCGTCCAACTAGCTCCAGTCGAAGGCCATAACCCTCGCATCGTCTCAGGCGCTTCTGTCAACACCAAAGAAATCCTCAGCAAAGCCTCCAAAGAACTTCAAAAAGAACGGGAGGAAATCGAAACCGTAAGCGGTGCTTTCGATTCCAAAGAATGGGTCTGGCGAACCCTGGGCTTCCTCTCCGACTTGCGTGTGGCTATCACCCTTGGGATCCTAAGCCTCGCCTTTGGAGCCGCTTTCTATTTCCAATCCTGGATCCCTTGGAACGCCGATTCGTCCCTGATGCAACTGCTCTATCGATTCCACAAAGAAATCCTCTTGGCAGCAACCGCCCCGATCCAAATCCCCTTGTTCATCCTGGCCTCCGCCCTTATTCCCAAAGCCGCGAACCGCGAAAAGAAAGTCGAACCCTGGCCCTTCTTCTCGCACTTTATAACGTACCTGGGTCCCGCTCTAGTCGGCCTTGTCAGCTTTCTCCTGGTGAGCCTAGTAGGTAACCTCCTTGCAAGCGGACTTGCTGCGGTAAAAGTCCCCTTGCTGCTACGCGACGCCGTGGCCGAAACCGTCCAGTTTGCTTGCTTGCCCATCCTCTACCTAAGCATGCTTGAATCGAAAAGCTATACCAAACCATTCTCGATGAGTATCTTCCAATCCATCTCCGCCAAATCGGATGCTTGGGGGGCAATGTACATGCAAACCGGAATCATCTGGGCAATCTATTTCGTCTTTTGGCAACTGGGGATCCTAAGAGGTGCAACGGCAAGCGCTATCGCGGGTCTGGTCTTTCCATGGTTCCTGGGCTTCGTGGCCAATCAGTATGGAGTACTGGCAGGCCGCATCAGCGATGTGACCGAACTGGGATACGAAGGGGTCTTTACGGATAACGAATGAAACCAAATCTGGATCCCGATCGGCAAGTCCAAAGAAAAGCCGTGCGGCAACTGCTGCTGTATGTCTTCGGCGAAGTGATCGTCAGTGTGATCCTATTGGCTCTCAACGCTGGGATGGTCTTTGGGTTGGTCCAAGCCCTCGGATGGCTTTTCCCCCGCTTCGATGTCTCCGATGAACTGAGCCCATCGGCCCTGCCGCAATTGATCATCTACACGCTGCCTGTCCTGCTACTGTTCCTAGAATGGTACGCTTGGGATATCCTGACCTCGAGCCGACGACGCGGGTTGTGACCGCGATATATCGCTATGGTGCATTATTTGCTATGTGCAGTCGGTAGCTCCGGTGACGTTCATCCCTTCGTCGGACTTGGCCACCGCCTGAAACAACGTGGACATCGCGTTACGCTCATCACCGCTGGGTACTTTCGTAAGCTTGCTCAAGACTCCGGGTTGGAGTTCTACGATACGATGCCCGAGTGCGATTTTCACCAACTGGTCAACGATCCGGATTTGTGGCATCCAACCAAAGGTACCAAGCGGGTTATGCAACTGGCGGTTCGCAAGTCCATGGAGCCAACTTACCGCGCCATCGAGCAGCTCTACGAACCTGGATCCACCCGCGTTGTGGCTTCAAGCCTCGCGTTCGGAGCAAGAGTAGCCCAAGACAAGTTCGATCTTCCGCTAGTGAGTGTCCATTTGTCTCCGGTCTTGTTCCGAAGTGAGTTCGAAGGACCACGGCTCCCTAAGCTATTGCTGCATCGAGGACCTCGGTGGTTCAAAAGATTCCAGTGGTGGGTCGCAGACCGATGCGTCATCGATCCGATGATCTGCCCATGGCTCAATGCGTTTCGCAAAAGCGTCGGGCTGGAGCCGGTCCAAGGCATCTTTCGGGATTGGTGGCACTCTCCACTTCGAGTCCTGGCCATGTTTCCTGAGTGGTTTGCAGCCAAGCAGCCTGATTGGCCTGCGCAAACGGTTCTGACTGGGTTTCCTCTCTACAGCGAAGAAGGGGTCACTCCGATGCCCCAGGAGCTGGATCAATTCCTCTGCAGGGGCCCTGCACCAATCGCATTTACCCCAGGTTCTGCGAATATTTTTGGAGGCAAGTTCTTTCAAGCGGCCGCTGATGCTTGCCAGAAACTTGGCAAACGGGGCTTGTTGCTCACGCGGTTTGCCGAGCAGATCCCCAAGTCGCTACCCCAAGATGTTCGGCATTTTGATTTCGCCCCTTTCAAGCAACTGCTACCAAGGTGCGAGGCGTTGGTTCATCACGGGGGAATAGGATCGCTGTCCCAAGCCATGGCAGCAGGGATCCCTCAGGTGATCATGCCGATGGGTTTTGATCAAATCGACAATGCTCATCGGGTTTGGAGACTGGGTGCGGGCGATTCCCTGTTCCCGTCAGCCTTTGAAGGCCATCGGCTTGCATCGACTCTTGAGAATTTGCTCAGAAACCCCAGGACCGCTAGGGCTTGCAAGGAGCTTGCTCATCGAATATCCCAAGAGGATTCGTTGGCCAGAGCTTGCGATGTCATCGAAGCAAGTTAAGCGATGCTGGGTGATTCATCACCAAAACAGTTGATAAACGATTTGAAATAGACGAGGGGAAACGATGGGAGTTGTACTTATTACCGTCCTGATGCTTATTGCATCGAACGTCTTTATGACCTTCGCTTGGTACGGTCATTTGAAGGATCTCAAGGACAAGCCTTGGTTGATCGCTGCGATGGTCAGTTGGTGCATCGCATTGTTTGAGTATTTGATTCAAGTACCGGCCAATCGGATCGGTTCGACGCTCATGACGCTGCCTCAGTTGAAGATACTGCAGGAGATCATCACGTTGTGTGTATTTGTCCCGTTTATGGTCGTGTACATGAAGCAACCGCTGCGATGGGATTTCTTGTGGGCAGGATTGTGCATGCTCGGTGCGGTATATTTCATCTTCCGCCAAGGGGTCACTTCGCCGCCGGCTGAGTGATTGCCTTGTCTGGTGTTTTAGGGGATTCCTGTCGGGCTTGCCAGTTTTCGGCAGCCAATTCAAAGTTGATTTTGGCTCGTTTGATTCCAAGTGTTTCGATGCGCGATTGCTGGTTTGCTCCGGGCCAGATAGGAAAATGGGCTGAGGAACTCATCGCCAGTCGCGATTCGGTCTTTTCGCTGACCAGATAGTCAGCAAGTTTCGCAGCCAGAACCGGATGGGGAGCTTTGCGAATGACCGCAACGGTGTTGGGAATGAACACCGTGCCGAATTGATCGGGAAGTTGATCGGGAAAGACGATTTCAACAGGCATCCCTTTTTCCTTCTCGATGATAGCATCGTCGGTGTCGGTCAGGCCCCAAGCAAGCTCGCCACTTGCGACTGCCAAAGCGACTTGTTTGTTTCCTGCAAGCTGCACCGCATGCTCGCGGACTTGGGCGATCCAATCGTTCCAAGTGGTTCCTTGGAGGGCCCTTGGGTCAGATGACAGGACGGCAAAGTGGGTGGCGGTGGTTCCGTAGACAGGGTTTGCGTACCCGCAGTTTGCTTTCCATTTGTCGGAAGCGAGTTCTTGGACGCTGGCGGGCCAGTTGGATTTGTCGGTGAGTTTCTCGGTGTTGACGATCAAGACGCGAGCGCGAGCCGCATACCCGACCCATGAGCGATCCGAGGCTAGGAATCCTTCGGGCCAAGCGTCTGGGATGTTCCAGCGCCGGGGTTCGAGCAATCCTGCTTTTTGCAGCCGAATGGTGTGAAGGATTTCGTTGTTCCAGAAAACATCGC
>JAGWZB010000220.1 GCA_018969045.1 Planctomycetota bacterium
CCTCGATCCGAGATTTCCAATCGTCAGGAAGCAACTCGCCTGTCGGGACGCTTCCGTTGCCGATCACGAAACTCAAGGTGTTGTCGGTCCCGCCTAAACGGCGCAAACGATCCTCGACGATGCCTTGAAGATTGAATCGCTCGACCTCTTCGAGAAATTTTTGCTCGACAAGGATCTCACCCAGATCTTTGTTGGGGTCTTTGTTCCAAACCGCACCGGCTTGAAAAAACTGTTCTTGGGTGATGTATCCATTTTGGTAAGCGACCAGACCAAATAGCAGGTTTTTGTCAACGCTCATGATGCCCAATGAAGATCCGCGAAAAGGTTGCTAAGGCACGCGACACTGGAATACTAAAATACATCAAACCCCTTAAGGTTAAGCGTCACAGCTTCGAGGATTCGATCAAAAAATAGTGCTTAAAGGGATTTTGTGGATAAGAAGCCAGCCCCCGCGTAACATGGGGGCTTTTGCCCCGTAGCGGGGGTTGGGCTTCATTAAGTGAAGCACCCTACGGGATAGATAAGCCCGTGATACGACGCTTATGGGGTTGGGTTTGATAAAGTGGTTGGGGGCACCTGGCCAACGTACCTGCAAACTCGTTGAGCCAAGTCGCCTGGGGACCTCTAAAAACCTCTTAGCATTTGGCTAAGCAGTTCCATCGGTAACCCGACAACATTGGTCGCTGAACCGCTGAGCAAGGTCAGCCACGGCGGACCGTCTTGAAAACCCAGCGAACCGGCTTTGCCAACCCACAAGTCGCTGGCTAGATACTCCTGAAGCTCCAAGTCGGTGAATTGCTTTAACACCAGGGTCGAACAATCGACTCGGACAATCCGATGGCCGCTGGCTCTGCTCCATAGGCACAGTCCGCTGTAGACGCGATGCTCGCGTCCGCGAAGCCTCAGGAGCATCTCTTTGGCATGGTCGATGTCGTTGGGTTTCCCTAGGACCATGCCAGCGTATTCTGCAACAGTATCGCAGGACAAAACAATTCGCTCGTCGATATCAATCTTCTGGATCACATCGGCGGCCTTCTGATAAGCCAACCTGGCGACTAGTTCTGGAGGTGTCTCGCGTGAGCAAATGCCGCATTCGGCCGCCGGATCCGGCTCGATGACTTCGAAGCGATAACCATACTCGGCCATCAGCTTGCGTCGCCTTGGTGAGGAACTAGCAAGAATAATAGGCCTGCTGTCTGGGACAAAGCCTTCAGGTGGCAAAAACAAATCAGGCTCGGATCGGTTGATTTCCGCGGACATACCAAGTCTGGTTTTCAGTTACGGTAGATTGGGGGGTGGGTAGCCGAGCCGGGGTCGCAATTGTTCCCAAGACTGTTTCAAGGAGTCCAGCAAACGAGGGATGTGTCCGGAAGCTAGGTACACCCGGCAACTGACTGCCGACTGAGGATAGAAGTTGGTGATGAAATCGAAGCTGAATTCGTAGGGACCGTGGCCGATCATGACGGCGTTGGCATACGTTCCACTGAGGATTTCATCTCGAAGTTTCAGTTCGTCGTAAATCTCTTGGGGGTTTTGACGTTTTGGGGGTTGGGGTGCTGCAGGTTGAGCAGGTTGCGTTGGGACAGGGCCAGGAGTGGGGTTGGCATGCATTCCGGCTTGGATGCTGGTGGTTCCAGGGACTTCGAGTGGACTTGCAACCGATGGATTGTTTGCTGGTTGTCCCTGCCCAGTCTCTTGGGAAGATGGGGCATGGTGCGTATCGACTTGGGGGATCGTTGGTTGCTGAGTACCGGGCAGTTCACCGTAGCGTTGCCGGAACAGTTCGATATTTTTGGCGAGAGCTTCGATGAATTGAGGCATCACTCCGTGGGGCAGGACGACTCGGGCTACGATGGTACTGGGCCGAGGTAGATTGCGGACAAAATCCAGGACGAATTCAGTCGCACCGGTTACGACGATCACACCGGTGCTGATTTCACCTTTTGCGACATGCTCAGGAACTCGAGCCCGGACAGCTGGCATATTGTCCATGGAGTCGCCCGAATCGTGATGTTGGTTCGACATGCATGCACCTTGGGATAAGTGAGTTTTCGTTTTGAGCTTTAGGTTTCCGACGCTTCGGGGGCGACCTCTTCACGAAGGATACGGTCGAGGACTCCGTTGACAAATGCGCCCGAATGAAGTCCGCCGTATCGTCTTGCGATATCGATCGCTTCGTTGATGGCAACTCGTCCTGGGGTATCGCCGTGAAGCATTTCGTAGGCAGCGATTCTCAGGACATTTCGGTCGATGGTGGCCATCCTTTTGATGGCCCAATTGGCAGAATGTTTCGTCAAGAGTTTATCGATTTGAGGCAAGTTTTGGCGAACGCCATCGATGATCGCCTGCGCAAATGCCACCAGCGCCTGGTGTCGATGAAGTCTTTTGGCGAGGAATTCTTTGGCGACTTGATGGTCACGGGTCGGATGAAGGTCCTCTTCGAAGAGGACTTGGAGAGCGATTTCGCGTGCGCGTCTGCGGGTAACCATCTTGGATTGAACGCTGTGGGTAGGAGTCAGTTCGGAGTCGCAAGTGCAGACTTCGAGAGCATTTGGTCGACTTCGTTGGACACGATCACACCGTAGTTGATCGCACCGAGCCAACCGGACATGATGATCCCGACACTGCCGGCATGATAAAGGCCTTGGATTTGCTGAGGAAGACCTCGGGAGACAGCAAGCCCTTCGAATTTGGTGCCGAAACTGGCACCTGAAATGTGTTTGGTGTAGTGGTTGAAGGTACGCGGTGTGGCGGCCTCGGTCCACTCGATTTTTTCTCGGCAGTTTGGAACGTACTTTTCAAGAGCATCGAGGGTGTTCTCGATCAAGTCTTTTTTGCTTTCCTGGTAGCTCTGGTCATCGAGCCCGGCCCAGTCGCTCCAATTGGCGTTGGTGCTTGATACGATCGCGTGGCGTTGTTTCCCATCGGGCCGGGTTCGTGGGTAATAGAAACTGAAGGTTCGAGAGGTGATGTTTCGGTCCAGCAATAGGTCGGTACGAAACGCATCGGCGGTCGAGCAAAAGAGCAGATCGCCGGTGGATTCTGGGATTTCTACCCCAGGTTTGACCGCCATGTAGACTTGGGTGCTGGAGTTATTGAGCCTGACGGCTTGAGCGTCCTGGATAAACTTCGGATCGAATTGCTCTGGTCCTACGAGATTGAAGATGGTCGAACGGAGGTTCGAGTTGCTCACCACGGCCCGGCATCGGATGGTTCTACCGTTGACCTCAACGCCTCGCACTTTGCCGTTTTCCACAAGGATCTTCGAGACATCGCATTTGATTCTCGAATCGACGCCGTTTCGAGTCATCTCAGCTTGCATTTTGCTGACCAGATCGTCCGTTCCACCTTCATAGATGAAAACGCCTTTTGCCATGAAGTTCGAGAAGACAATGCCATAGGTGATGGCTGGATCTTCGAGGGTCGAACCGTTGGCATAGGTGATCGGTTCCATCAGGAGTCGGACGATATCTTCGCGTCCTGGGAAGAATTTCCGAAACAGCTCGCCGGTGCTCATCGACTGGTCGTCGTAGAAATTCATGCTTCGAGCCGTGTCGAAGAACTGGACGATGGTTTCGCGAGGGATCTTGAATTGGGATTCCAGAAGGGCTGTGAAATCTTCGCGGTTGTACGTGGTTGTCAGGGAAAACATCGGATTATCGAACCGGATGTTTTTCAGTTGGACGATGTTTGAAGCGATTTCGTCGTTCCAGTATCGTTTGCAACTTTTGAGCATTCCGAACGGGAAGCCGTGCAGCGAGATGTCAAACGTGTGCCCACCTGGGCGTTTGAACCAAGTGGCTAAGCCCCCGAGTTTGTAGTGCTGTTCGAGCAGAAGAACGCGATGTCCGGCGCGACCTAGAATATTCGCCGAAGTCATTCCTGCGAGGCCCGAACCTATCACCACGACGTCGTATTCGGAATGGGCACCTGCAAGGAAGTCTTTTGGCATTTCAAAGAACAGGGAACAACGACTGCGATGGAACAAGGAATGCGGATGAGAGGGGTCGAACCTCCACGGCCGTATGTATTAGGCCACTAGATCCTGAGTCTAGCGCGTCTGCCAATTCCGCCACATCCGCGACGTTTGCATTTCCTTGGGGCATGCGAGAATATAGGAAAATTCGGGGTGGGTCAAGGGTTTATCGAGGAAGCCGTCCGATCACTGGCGTGGGTCTGTAATCGTGATCTCTTTTTCGGATGACTTCGGTTTTAATAATTGTATCGGGCCGGAGACTTGGATCTTTTCGAGCTTCCTCGTCGGTCAGGTCTACGATTTTCAGAAGCCCCAGGACTTCGATCCCAGAAATCACGCGTCCAAAGACCGCGTTCCTTTCGTCGGCAAGGGGTAGTGGAACAAAGGTAAAGTAGAACTGGCTGCCGGCAAAATTCGTTGTGCCTTGCGCTGGATCGGTGTTGACTCCAACGGGCATCGCAAGTGCCCCGCGAAAGTGACTGCGTCTGCTGGCCAATTCGGCTTCAGGCTTGACCCCATAGCCTGCGTTCCCTTTGCCATCCCCTTTTTCGCAACCGGTCTGGGCCAAAAGATGTTCTTTGACGAAAAAGAAGGGTTTGCGGGTGTAGTAACCTTGTTCGACCAAATACATGAAGTTTGCGACGGTCTCTGGAGCGTCGTCTTCGAAGAGCTCGACGACGATCTCCCCTTTGGTCGTCAGGACCCGGACTTGTGGATTGTTCTTGCTTTGGTCTTCTTGGCGTCGTTGAAGTTCTTTTTCCCAACTTTGCTTTATTTCATCGAGTCTCGATAGAAGGATCGACTCCTGTTGGCCAAGTTTTTGGGAGGATTCCAGGGGGACCCAAGTTTGCTTGACAAGGTCAAAATCGCCTTCGATCAGCCCAGCGTATCCTGCGTACAGGAGGACTTCGTCGGTCACGAGTGTTTTTGTGTCTAAAAGAACTTTCGCAGGAACGGTCCAGTGGTCTAAGCGATCGGATTTTCCGTCGGTGATCAGCATTTCCCGAAGAAGCAGTCCGATGCCGGAGTACTTTTCTGGGTCGCTGACAAATAGATTGGCCGCTGCTTCGCGATAGCTTCGGAGGGCTTGGTTGGAGCGTTGGAGTTGTTCAAGCCAATTTTCGCGAGCACCTTCCGGTAGGGTGTCTTTCAACCGATGTTGGATTTTCACGTGGGCTAAGGTGTAGTCGGCGATGGCGTTGCGGAAGTCATCCGAGGCTTTTCTAAACGCGACGGCCAACGGCGTTTCATCGCTTGGGGACAAAATCCCGTAGGTGGTCATACGGAATTCCTCGGCCTTGGCATCTGCCTGTTGTTTAGCCCGCAATCGCTCCTGTCGCTCCTCAGGGCTGAGTTTGCTATTTGACGGGGTCGCGGCTCCTTGCCCGGGCGCCAGGGGACTTGGTGCCAGCGGGCTTTTGCCTGAGAGGACGCTGCCTCCTGGCAGTTTGTCTGGGCTAGACGGTGGAACCAATTGAGACCAAACTGGGTTGGTCATCGACACAACCAGGAGGCAACCGCAAGCGAGGTTTCTGGACCGAGCAAGAAGTTCTAAAGCGGGCTTGATGTTGGTCAGCAGGATCTTGGATGAAGTGAACATTGCCTAGGAAAACAGGAATTGCATGAAAAAAACAGACCGCGAAATCATCACCATGAGAATCATCGCTGGGGAGTTGCGGTCGCGCAAGTTCCAGTTTGCATGCGATCCCAGGACGCGACCGATGAAGGACCGGACTCGGGAAGCGGTGATGAATCTCCTGGGTGGTACGCTTCAGGAGCACTGGGCGTTCGATCTTTTCGGTGGATCGGGCGTGTTAGCTTTCGAGTCGATTTCCAGGGGAGCCCAGCATGCTTGGATTTGGGAGATCCTCAAACCTGGCGCAAGGGTGATCCAGAAAATCGCCTCGGACTTGGGAATTGCCCATCAAATTACAGTCCTAGACCAGGACATACTCCTTTGGTCCGAGTCGTTATCGGTGGCTTTGGAATCCTTCGGAGAACTTCAAAGCAAGCCTTGGGTGGTTTTTTGTTGCCCGCCGTACTCGATGTGGCAATCCCATGGATCTGAGCTAACTAAGCTATTGGAGTCTTGGGCAAAGCAGGCTCCGGTGGGAAGTCTTTTCGCGGTTGAGCTCGAGCAACGAACCGATCTGAGCTTGCTGCCTAAGGACCTGGAGTGGGAGGTGAGGCTCTACTCACCTGCCCAGGTGGCCATTGCCGAAGTGGAAGCAAGACCATGATTGGCTTGGGAATCTTGAAAATCCAAGCGAATTCTTAAGAGTCGGCCAGTGGTTTTTTCTTCTCGGTGATGACTTTGGAAGTCAGCGACATTTTGGCGTTGAGCTCGATGTAATCCTTCCATTCCTCAGGCACGTTGTCCTCGTGGAAGATCGCTTCTACGGGGCATTCTGCAACGCAGGCTTCGCAATCGATGCACTCATCGGGGTGGATGTAGAGCATCTTATCCCCTTCGTAGAAGCATTCCACTGGGCAGACAACCACGCAGTCGGTGTATCGG
Source organism: Planctomycetota bacterium (assembly GCA_018969045.1). Lineage (GTDB taxonomy): Bacteria > Planctomycetota > Planctomycetia > Pirellulales > Pirellulaceae > JBKCUI01. Next base: position 6,495 of record JAGWZB010000220.1, read on the forward strand.
CAACCTACACAGGGCTTTGTTACGATGTGCGCCATGGGTTCAAAGAACCTTTCCAACTAAACTTAAGAGTGAATTTTGACGGATGAATCGCTTGAGGGACTTGGTTTACCCGCATAATCCTGGCATCCTAGGCAGGAGGCTTGTGACTGTCAAGCAATGTACAAGTAGCTTGCTGTCGGCCAAATCTGGTCTAAAATTTAGAGATTCGTCGACGATTGGGAAGGGACCGATGTGATTTCTAAGAATCCAGCACTGCTGTGCGGGTTCCTTGGTTCGTGGTACTTTCACATGCTTGCCTTGTTTTTTTCCTGTTTCCAGTGCAACTTTTGGATCTCGGGGTGCTCGATTGTCTCTAACTGATTTGGACCGAGGGTTGATCAAGGAGTGCATGGATGGGAATCCGCAGTCTTGGAAGACGTTTTGCGATCGTTTTGCAGGCTTGGTGACCGATGTCGTCGACGATACGTTGGCTTTTGCAGGGGTGTCAGGTCCAGAAAGATCGCAGGAATTGCGCGAAGCTTTGGCAGAGGATTTTTTTCGTGACCTTCGATCCAATGGGTTTGCTTTACTGCGATCCTTTCATCAAGAGAGTTCTTTGGCGACTTATTTGGCAGTCATTGCTAGACGATCGATCCTTGGCTACCTCTCGCAATCAAGATCAAACTAGAGCTTATGGGCAATGAACCGACCGATGGAGGCAGATTGCAAGGCGAGCCGGTGAAGCTGGCCGAGGGAGCGTTTCAGGCGCTCGAGCAGTTTCGAGCCAGTAGCCCTCAGAGGGATTCGATTCCCGAGGAGCTTTCGATCCAAGAACGGTTAGACGAGCCAACGACTTGCTCACCGTGGATACGCAGATGGAGGTTGCCGATCTTTTTGCTCTTGGCCTCGATTGTCTCGATGACTTGGGCCGGCTTGACGATGTGGTCACCGGTCGAAGCGATCGAAGCGGCGGTGATGGACGGTTCGCTCTTTGACGTGCGACGCAGCGTTCTATCGAACTGGTTTGGAGGCCTGATTTTTTCTTTGGCCCTTACTGCCATACTCGGTGCTCATGAATTGGGGCACTACATCGCCACACGGCTCTATGGAATCCGCTCAACACCTCCACTGTTTATTCCTTTTCCGATCAGTCCCATTGGGACTTGCGGGGCTGTGATCTTGATGGATGGTCGAAGGGCTGACCGCAAGCAAATTTTTGACATCGGAATCGCCGGACCGCTGGCCGGTTTGGTGATTGCGATTCCTGTGGCCGTTGCAGGTTTAGTGATCGACTTGCCGATGCGATCCGGAGGAGTCCCCTCCTACACGTTCGGCCAGCCGTTGATCATCCAAGGGATGCAAAGTCTCCTGCAGGAAACATCTGCTTTGACATTAACACCTCCACCGAAACCTCCATTTTCATGGATGGGCCTCAGCACCCAATGGGTATCTGGGATTCAAAACATCGACATGAATCCGCTTCTCATGGCCGCTTGGGTTGGTCTGTTGATCACCGGAATCAACATGATCCCGATCAGTCAGCTCGATGGCGGTCATGTGATTTTTGGATTGCTAGGGCCCGCCTCGCATCTTTTTTCCAAAGTCGCTTACTTTGCCTGCATCGCTTATGTGATCTTCGGCGTATTGGTTTTTGGTCAAGGCTTATTCGTGCTGATGTTGGTGTTGGTGACACTGATGGGGATCAAGCATCCTCCTAGCCGCAATGATCATGTGAGCCTAGGGACTTTCCGCCAAGTGCTCGGATGGCTGACGCTGTCTTTGCCGATACTGTGTATTCCTTTGCG
>JAGWZB010000221.1 GCA_018969045.1 Planctomycetota bacterium
TCAGGGATTTGCGGCCGATTGCAGCCTCACTGCTAAAGAGCCATTCGCTTCCAACGGCATCGATAAGCCACGATCGCCGTTGTCTCGGATCCGCTTGCTGCGAACTCTGACCAACCTTACTCGATCCCCCCTTAGGTTCGTCACACCTCATGAGTTTGCCTAACAACCCCAATCGCGATCTTGGTTTCGGTACCCAAAGCGTTCATGCTGGGGAGGCAAGGCAAAAACCCAATGATGCGATCACCGACTCGATCTGCTGCTCTTCGACCTACACCTTCGAGTCGACACAAACGATCTTGGACTATCTGAGAGAGAACCACGATCGCGAAGAGTACGGTCGCTATGGCAATCCGAACGAAAAAGTTGTCGAGCGCAAACTAGCCGCATTGGAGGGTGCCCAGGATGCGATCATCTACTCCAGCGGAATGGCTGCCATCGTCGGTCTGCTGATGTGCAAACTCTCTTCAGGTGATGAAATCGTCTTTTTCGATCAATGTTACCACCGCTCTCGCGAGTTCTGCGTCAAACATCTTTCACGATTCGGAGTCGTTACCCACCAAGTCAAAACCGGCGATATGGATGCGATGCGAAAAGCGATCAACTCCAAGACCAAAATGATCGTCAGCGAGTCGCCCACCAATCCCCACCTGTCGGTGATCGACTTAGAAGCCTTTGTCGCCATCGGAAAACAAACTGGGGTTGAAACGCTCATCGATTCAACGCTGGCCACCCCATACAATCTCAAGCCCATCGATTGGGGGGTCGATTACGTCTGGCATTCGGCGACCAAGTACATGGGCGGGCACAACGATCTGCTAGCTGGGGTGATCTGTGGCTCGAAAGAAAAGCTCGAACCGGTTCGCAAGCTGCGAGGAATCCTCGGTTCGATCAATTCACCTCATAACATGTATTTGCTGGAAAGAGGCCTCAAGACCTTCGCACTGCGTATGGAAAGGCATAACCACAACGGGCAAAAGATCGCAGAATTTCTCGAAGCTCACCCGCGTGTCGAAAGAGTCTTTTATCCAGGGCTCGTCTCGCATCCTTCGCACGCGATCGCCAAAAAGACCATGAAGGGTTTCGGAGGCCTCATCACGTTCCTAGTCAAAGATGCCGATTGGCAAGCCACCGCGGCCATCATCGATCGATGCAAAATCCCCCGAATCGGACCAAGTCTCGGAGGGGTCGAGAGTTTGATCGAGCAACCGATGGTCATGAGCTATTTCGATTATCCTCCCGAGCAACGTGCGGGCTTTGGAATCCACGATAACATGATCCGTATGGCCGTTGGGATCGAAGACACCGACGATCTGATCGAGGACTTGCGACAAGCCCTCGAAACGAATTAATCGACTCAACCAATCGACTTACTTAGAGAGATACCGCCTGTGAAATTTCGAACCAGAGCCATCCATGTCGGTAGCGAACCAGACGCAACGGGTGCGGTCGTGCCACCGATCTATTTGTCGACGACTTACGTTCAGCCAGGACCGGGTGATTGGGGTGCGTTTGACTATTCCCGTAGCGGCTCTCCGACCCGCGCTCGGGTTGAAAAAGCGATCGCCGATTTAGAAGGTGCTGCCGGGGCGCTGGCTTTTTCATCCGGGATGGCTGCAACCCATTGCGCCATGGGTCTGCTACCAGCCGGCTCGCACATCGTCGCCGGTTGCGATATGTACGGGGGAACCTATCGACTGCTGCATAAAATCTGCAATCGCAGCAACATCGAAGTCACCTTGGTGCATGCCGATCAAGCGAATCTTATTGCCCAAGCGATCAAGCCTCAAACCAAGATGGTATGGGTCGAGTCGATCGGAAATCCGCTCATGAGCGTCCCCGATTTAGAGCAGATCGCTGAGGTGACAAAAAAAGCAGGTGTGTTGCTGGCCGTCGATAGCACGTTTGTCCCACCGTGTATCTTGCGACCCCTGGAGCTTGGAGCCGATATCGTCATGCATTCGGCCACCAAGTATTTCGGTGGGCATAGCGACTGCCTTGCAGGAGCCCTCTCAGCGAAAACCCCTGAACTCCATCAGCAACTCTATTTCATCCAAAACGCAACCGGCAGCGTCATCGGGGGCTTAGAAGCCTTCCTGCTTCATCGCGGGATCAAGACCATGGAACTCAGAGTCCGCGAACAGTCGGCGTCGGCACTGTGCATCGCTCGGTGGCTCGAGTCCCATCCCCAAGTCCAAAGGGTTATGTACCCGGGACTGGCCAGTCACCCGGACCATTCCAGGGCCCGTCGGTTGATGGGAGATCAGTTCGGCGGGATGGTCTCCTTTGAGGTCGCAGGAGACATCGAGACTGCCAAACGGGTTTGTAAGGGGACCGATTTGTTTGGGTTGGCCGTAAGCTGCGGGGCCGTCGAGTCGCTGATCGAACAACCTGCAACAATGTCACATGCTAGCTATGATCCTGCTGCCAGGGCCAAAGCCGGCATTCGTGATACGTTGGTACGGATTTCGGTAGGACTAGAAGACCCCGAAGATTTGATTGCCGATTTGGATCAGGCGCTCAAGCGAGCCGGTGGGGCTTGATTTCAAACCCTGTTTCCCGCTATCGTTTTGGCTCTTGGAGTCGAAGGCCCCCAGCGAGAAGGAATCCGGCGAGCAGGCCATGGAAAACATCGAGGAAACGCAGGTTCAAGTCATCGATTACTTGGCGAAGATCGTTGGCAGCAAGCCTCATTTGGACGATTCTTTGGCGATGATAGGCATCGATTCGGTTGCCATGGCCGAGCTGACATTCGATTTGGAAAAACGCTTTTCCATCAAAATCGATGACGAAATCCTCGACGTCCAGACCGTCGGGCAATTGGTGCAGTACCTGCACGAACGGAAATCTTGATCAGTTGCGCTAATGCAGAAGCCTCTCCGCATGGGTTATTTTGCTGAATTCTCTTGGAGTCAAGTCGTTGCTTTGGTATAGTCTGGGGGTGGTTGCGAATTAGTGACCCCTTAGAGGCCACTTTTGGGAGCTAGAATTACCTCTCTGGCGACTAAGAACCTCTGAGCCCTCCGGTGTTTCACGTCGGTCCTTCATCGATCTGACTTTTCTTCTCCTTGGCGCAGCGACCTCCGCGGCGCGGGGGCAGGCGTGAAACGCTTTTTTTTTCTTGGATCCAAGCTTCCAATCGTTATTCATCCTCGGAGTATTTTTTCAATGAGCGACACAACCAAGCAGACCCAACAGCAAGAGCAATCGGTTGAAAGTTCCAGGCGCGGTTTCCTCAAGACGAGCGTTGTGGCTTCGACACTTGCGGCCACGCTTCCTATTTCCCGTTCGGCTTATGCCCAAGGCAGCGACACAATCCGCTTGGGACTTATCGGTTGCGGTGGTCGTGGTACGGGGGCTGCCGGACAGGCTCTGGATACCAACAGCGAATCGAACCGAGTCAAGTTGACGGCGGTTGCCGACCCTTTCAAGTTCCGTGCCGACAACGCACTTAAAGAATTGAAGAACAAGCACAAGGACAACGTCGATGCCAAAGCGTTCATCGGCGTGGATGGTTACAAAGAGGTGTTGGCATCGGATGTCGACATGGTGATTTTGACCAGTCCTCCAGGCTTTCGTCCGTTGCACTTTGAAGCGGCTGTCAAGGCTGGCAAGCATGTGTTCATGGAGAAACCAGTAGCGACCGATGCACCGGGAGTTCGCCGTGTTTTGGAAGCCAACAAGATCGCCAAGGACAAGAAACTCGCCGTAGCCGTCGGCTTGCAGAGACATCACCAGAGCGATTACAAGTCGACCATCAAGATGCTGAAGGAAGGTGCCATTGGCGACATTATCCTTACGCGAGCTTACTGGAACGGCGATGGAGTTTGGACTCGAAACCGCCAACCCAATCAGACCGAGCTTGAGTACCAACTCAACAACTGGTACTACTTCAACTGGCTCAGTGGAGATCACATCTGCGAGCAGCACATCCATAACTTGGACGTGATCAACTGGCTTATGGATGGCCCTCCGGCTGAGGCGCAAGGCCAAGGTGGACGGCAAGTCCGAACTGGCGAAGAGAACGGCCAGATCTATGATCACCACATGGTCGAGTTTACTTATCCCAACGGAACCAAGCTCTTGAGCCAGTGCCGACACATTCCAGGCTGCTGGAACTCTGTCAGTGAGTTTGCTCACGGGACCAATGGTTGGGCCGACATCAGCGGTGGCAAGATCTACAACAAGAAGAACGAAGTGGTTTGGAAGTCTCCGGCTGGTGAAAATGGTTGGGCGCAAGAGCACGTCGATCTGTTTGCTCAGATCCGCAAGGGAGAGATCCCCAACGAGGGCGATTATGGGGCAACCAGCACCATGACTTCGATCATGGGACGCATGGCGACTTATACTGGCAAGTTGCTCAAGTGGGATCAGTGCATCAACAGCAAGATTGGTTTGGCCGACTTTGATGCGATCGATTCGTTCGATGATGAGGCACCGATCAAGCCAGATGAGAAGGGTCGTTATTGGATCCCAACCCCAGGTCAAGATACCGATCTGGTTGTTTAACCAGCGATTTGGCTAGGAACTTTAGAAACTAGCGTCGAAATCTACGTTCAGCCCGGATGGCAGCCTCTCTGATCGCCGATTTGTCGGCGAACTGCCATCCGGGCTGATGTTTTGTCAATTGCTTTGGTCAAGGCTATAATCCACGGCATGGAACCTAACGAGCAAGAGACCGCTTCATCGACAGCTTCATCCTCCCCGAGTCCTTCGGAGGTTGGGTCGAAGCTATTGGCAAAGTATGCCGACACCGATAGTTTGCTGGTGCGCCATACCAATAACCAAGAGGTGTTGTCCAAGCCCAAGTCGATTCCATTGCAGCGATCCCAGGAGCTTGAGCAAGCCATCCGCAACGCACCTGCCAACGCGGAGCCTTATGTCGAGCTCGGTCAATACTACGTTGATCAAGAGCGCTGGACCGATGCTCGCCGGGTCTTGGACGCGGGCATTGAGTATTGTCCCGAGCACGAGCCGCTTTTAATTCTTCATGAAGATCTCGCGATCCATTTGGCCTCGAAGGCCCTTGAGCAGGCTCGCAAACTGAATGCTCAGCGACCTTCGGAGGAGAGTCGGTATGGACTCGAGCAAGCCGAAACGGATCTTGCCAACCGACGTGTCCAAGTTTGCTCGGATCGATATGCAAGGCATCCAGAGCAAAAAGAAATCTTGATCGCTTGGGCGGTCGCTCTGCGTCAACTCGGTCGCCAAGACGAAGCTGTTGCGCATTTGCAGGAAGCCGCCAAGGATCCTGCGATTCGGGCCCGAGCAAGTTTGCAGCTTGGGATGTGCTTGCAGAGTCTTGAGCGGCCACTGGAAGCCTTGTCGGCTTTCCGAAAAGCGGCTTTGTACCGTTCACCCCCTCCAGAACCACTGATTCGCACTCGCGCGCTGGAGCTTGCCATCGCGATCGCTCAGGAAAATCACCTGATCGATTCGGCTCGATTTTACACCCAGCAGCTTTTAGAGTGCTGCGATCCTTCGCAAAAAGCGGCCTTGCAAGAATCCCTGAAAAAGCTCGAGGAAACCGAGCTATAGCCATCCACCTGTTCCTTCCATTTTGTTTTCTTTTTTTGTTTTGATCGATGCTTATTATGAAATGCACTACGAAGTCTTTTTATCGAATTTGCTTAAGTCTTTTGACAACAGCGAGCATTGCTGCAGGTGCTTTTGCTGAGCAACCAGCCAATACGCTCACGCGTGCCGAGAGCGTTGCTGGCTGGAAACTCCTTTTTGATGGTAAGACCACAGAGGGATGGCGGAACTACAAAAAGGACAAGATCTCTGAAGGTTGGAAGGTCGTCGACGGAGCGATTGTCCGCGATGGCAATAACGCGGGCGACATCATCACCGACAAGAAGTACAAATACTTCGAGCTTTCCTTGGACTACAACATCTCCAAGGGTGGTAACAGTGGGTTGATGTTCCATGTGACCGAAGACAATCCGGCTCCTTGGCATAGCGGACCGGAGGTACAGATCCAAGACAACGTCGATGGGCATGACCCACAAAAGGCCGGTTGGCTCTACCAGATGTTTCAGCCGTATCCGATGCGTTGGGCGGGTGAAACCGAGATCCCCGACGCCACCCGACCACCTGGACAATGGAATCAATTGTTCATGCGAATTTCCCCTCGAGGCTGTGAGGTCTCGATGAATGGAGTGGTGTACTACCAATTCAAACTTGGGGATAAGCGTTGGGATGAACTTGTGGCTAAGAGCAAGTTCTCGAAGTTTCCTGGGTTTGGCAAAGCTGGCGAAGGGTACATTTGTTTGCAAGACCACGGTAATTTGGTTTCGTTCCGAAACATCAAGATTCGCGAGCTTGCCGACGACGGTGCGATCACACCTCCGGTCGACGGCAAGTTGAATCTCAAGGCGACGTTAGCCTTTCCAAAACTCAAGTGGGAGAATTGGGTCCCTGTGGATGAAGATGGTACGGTCAATCGTCCGCGACGTACGTTGGAGCTGACGTATGCACCGGGAGATTCCAAGCGGCTCTATGTGCTCGATCAAGGTGGAACCATCTATACCTTCGAGAACGATCCTAATGTTCAATTGGCCAACGTGTTTTTGGACATCGAGGATCGTGTGACCAAGTGGAACACACCGGGGGCCAACGAACAAGGCTTGTTGGGCTTAGCGATGCATCCAAGGTTTCAGCAGAACGGTGAGTTCTTCGTTTGTTATACGAAACCAAAGACGCATGAATCGGTGATTTCGCGATTCAAGACGATGGCTGGGGACAAGCTCAAAGCAGATCCGGCTTCAGAGGAAGTCCTGATGGTCGTACCCCAGCCATTCCAAAATCATAATGGAGGCGCGATCGAGTTTGGCAACGATGGGTACTTGTACATCGCCTTTGGTGATGGTGGAGCTCGGAACGATCCGAAGGCCAACGGCCAGAATCGTTCGCAGTTGCTCGGATCGATCTTGCGGATCGATGTCAATAAAAAGACCGACACGGCGGCTTATCAAATCCCAGCCGACAATCCTTTTGTGGGTATCGAAGGGATCCGTCCAGAGATTTACGCGTATGGATTCCGCAATCCATGGAGGATCGCGTTTGACCGCACGACAGGAAAGCTCTGGTGTGCAGATGTCGGCCAGGATCTTTGGGAAGAGGTCAACATAGTGACCAAGGGTGGTAACTACGGATGGAGCAACCGCGAGGGAGCTTATACCTTTGGCAACCGAACACCTGGTGCAGATGCTGGCGTTGCGATCGATCCTGTGTGGGCTTACGATCACAGTGTCGGCAAGTCGATTACGGGCGGTCGGGTTTACCGCAGCGATCGGCTCAAGGAGCTCCAGGGTAAGTACTTGTATGCCGACTATGTTTCTGGAGGAGTCTGGGCGCTGACTTATGAGGATGGTGCCAAGGAAGCGATTCGCAACGAGGAGGTCGTCGCAGGTGGCTTGCCCGTGTTGGCCTTTGGCCAGGACGCACAGGGTGAAGTGTATGTGATGATCGACAGTGGCAAGGGTGAATCGATCCTCAAGCTTGAGCAAGACAAGTAGTCGATGGACTTCCTTACCGGTTGGGCTAGCAGCATACCGATCCTGCATTTGGCGGTGACATGGTATTTGGTTGGTCTGATATGGGTTGTTCAGCGGATAGTGTATCCGGCGATGGAGTATGTAGATCCTGCGCCGGATCGTGCGGTGGCAGCAGAGCGACGGCACTGCGATCGGATGGGTTTTGTCGTTGGGCCGATGATGCTAGCCGAAGGCGTGTTAGCAAGTTGGATGTTGCTTGATGGCATTCGCGTTGGCAGATGGTTTGTGCCCGGAGTCGGGGTTGTCTTGTTGTTGGTGATATGGTTGAGCACGGCTTTTATACAGATGCCGTTGCATTCGAGGATGCTACAGGGGCCTGAGCCAAAGGCTCAGCGACGATTGGTAGCGACCAATTGGATCCGCACGATGAGCTGGAGTCTTCGCGGCTTGATTGCATTGTATTTGGTCTGAATTCGTAGCCCTGGCGGCTGTTGCTACGCCGCCTGACGGCGGCAGCGATTGGACGGTATTGACGGTGTTGACAAGATTGACTGTGTTGACAGCGGACAGGATTGACCAGGACGACGTTGTTGGCGTCGAGAGCCGATGAGCAAATCGCCAATGAGGTCACCCAACCAATGAGGTCAATCTCGTCAACAATGTCCGCAGTCAATCCCGTCAATGCCGTCACTAAGGTCAATGCCGTCAAAAACCCCGCGTCCGCCGTCGCCGGACGTTG
>JAGWZB010000222.1 GCA_018969045.1 Planctomycetota bacterium
TTGACTGTGGATTTCGGTTCATGGCACGGATGATTTCGCGAGGGCCTGCGCGATCGATGGCTTGTTCAAAAGTGGCGACGAACAAGCCGGCGACTAGCGCCGGGATCGACATGAACAGCATTCCCCGTTTGAGCCAAGTTCCTTTCCATACCAAGTGGATACCCGTAGCAGCCAGCACCAGGGCACGTGTCCAGCGAGGGGTTCGTTGCCCATTCCATGGACGATAACCAATATCTAGCAGTGGCACTTATTTGCTCCTGACGGCTTCTAAAAACGCTTGTTCGAGTGAGTTCTTTGCCTGTTCGATTCGCAACACGGTAACCTGCTGCTGGACACTGGTTTTCCAAATATGGTCGAGAGTGTTTTTCTCATCGCCGATGACGACCAGCTCCGAGTCGGACTTGCAATGGCACCCGATGCCTTGAGCTCCAAGTGCGTCACAAAGTTTTTGCGAGCCTGACACCAGGCTGACTTGAAGGCCTTCTTGACTGGGACGTTGCAAGTTCTCTAAGGAATCGAAGACGCGGATGCGGCCTGCGGCCATGATCACAACGTAATCACACGTGTGCACGACATCGTGCAAGATGTGAGTCGATAGCAGGATCGATTTACCTTTTTCGTTAGCCAGTGCGTAGATTCGATCCAAAAATTGCTCGCGCTGGGCAGGATCCAACCCCGTAGTCGGTTCGTCGAGGATGATCCATTTGGGATCGTGTACCAAGGCTTGTGCGAATTTCAGTTTCTGTCGCATTCCGGTCGAATACGTTTCGACGTTTCGGTAGCGTTCTTGCCCCAAATCGCAGTAATCGGCTACTTCGTGAGAGCGTCGGAGGGCTTCTTTTTTCTGCAAGCCAGAAAGCCGGGCCATCATCTGGATGGACTCGATCCCTTGTAGGCCTTGAATGTAGCAATCATCTTCGGGCAGATAGCCGACAAGATCGCGGACGATCCGGACTTGGTTTGGCCAGTCGAGCCCGAGTACTTTTCCTTTTCCTGAGTCGATCGAGACCAGTCCCAAGATCGACTTAATCAGGGTGCTTTTCCCGCAACCATTGGGTCCAAGCAATCCCACGACACCTTCGGGGATCGCTAAAGAGACATCGTTGAGGACCTGTTTCCCGGAATAACTTTTGCGAACCGATTCGAGCTGAAAAACCATATTGCCAGATGATCGATCAAAACTCATGTTTGGAGGATTTTCGCAAAAAACAGATGCGGGTCCGGGACGTTTTGTTGAAAATCAAAGTTAGCGATTAGCCTTTGAGTTTGGTCAATGCAGCGCGAGCCGTCGCGACGCACTGGCGAATGTCCTCGATCGGATCCTTGGGATTCTCCTCGTATTCCAAAGACAGAGCTCCATCGGCTGGGAATTTGGCTTGGACCAATGCATCAAAGACCGCAGCGCAGTCCAGGTGTCCTTGGCCAAGGATTACCCCTCTGGTGCTTTCCTTCATCTCGGCAAAGTCCTTCAAGTGAACGCCATAGAGTCGGCCCGAGAGAGCGCGAATCACTTCGACTGGCTTTTCACCAGAGCGGATGAAGTGTCCCAGATCAGCGCACGCTCCGATTCGAGCATCGCGACCCTCGATCGCTTTGAGGACATCGACCACTTTGTTGAATCGGTCCGAAGGTCCATGGTTATGGATCGCGATTCGGATGTCGAACTCCTTGACCAAGTCATTCAGACTGTCCATCGAATCGGGTGTGGGGGCCGCCGAGATGTTTTTGATACCCGCCTTTTTAGCAAATTCAAAAACTTTACGGTTGGCGGCAGCGTCTTTGGTGAAACCGTTGACTCCGTGAGCGGAGATTCGCAGGCCAAGTCCTTTAACCTTTTGGACCATCTTGGAAATCTCATCGTCGGAGGCTGTTAGCGGAAACATTCCGCTAAAGAATTCGACTTCTTCAAACCCTAGGTTTTTCGTGTGATCCAAAGCGACATCGACCGGAAAACCTCGCAGGGAGTAGATCTGGATTCCGAGTTTCAGGCCGGCGGCTTTGGCTTCTTGGGCCAGCAAGCTCGAGACGGGGCTTAATGAAAATGCACTCAAGCTCGCTGCGACCGAGAGTCCTTGTAGAAACCCTCGACGCTGCATCGAGGGTCGCTCTGAAGTCACTACGGGGCCAAGGACAGGTGTTTTTGCGTTCGAATTCATGGTTTTCTTGTAATCCTTCGATGAACAATCGATGTTGGAAAGGAAATCGGGTTTGCTTGCCCAGTGTGCTAAAGTACACTGCTTACCCACAAAATCGTACTCGATTTCTGAATCAATTGTTCCAAGTATTGTTACTTTTTTAGCACACCAGCGTACCGTTATGGCCAGTAAAGACTTTGACATCGATCAGCTGGCTGCTTACTTGCACATCACCCCCGACCAAGTCGCCAAGATGGCTGTCCGTGGCAAGCTGCCTGCTCGACGTGTCAATGGTCAGTGGCGATTCTCTGAATCTGAGATCCACCATTGGCTTGAAGAACAGATCGGGATCGTCCAAGCGGACGAGTTGGAGAGGTTCGAACGAATTCTCGAAAAGAACCTGGATACTTCCATCGATGATCGAACGATGCTCTCGGAATTCATGAGTATCGATGCGATCTCCATTCCTCTGGATGCTCGAACGAAAAACTCAGTGGTTCGAGAGATGTGCAATTTGGCGGCTAAAACGGGCCTTCTCTGGGATGCTGCACAGATGGCCGAAGCTGTTGCGGCACGCGAAGCTTTGCATCCAACGGCCCTTGAAAACGGCGTCGCCCTGCTCCACCCCAGACGTCCGCAAGTTTCCATTCTTTCGGATTCGCTGGTTGCCTTGGGCATCACCTCCCAGCCGTTTCCATTCGGAAATACATCCGGCCATCAAACCGACATCTTCTTTTTGATTTGCTCGACGGATGACCAAATTCACCTAAGGATTCTAGCTCGTCTGGCTCGGCTAGTTACTGATGAAGTCTTGTTGACAATGTTGCGATCTGCGCAAAGCCCGGTCGAAGCGATGGAACTGATCCGGGCCGCAGAATTAGAGTTGATCGAGTCAGGTCGCAAATGAACCAGCCAAATGCTCTGGCTCATGGTAGCGGGTTGACGATTGGCTGGTTCGGCTCAGTCAATCAACACTGGATGCCACTGCTGGATCATTTTCTAACGGTTGAAATCCTAGATCGTTCCAGTGCTAGCCAGTGGCTACACGAACCCTCGAACGATCGATTGCTGATGCTGGGGCTTGATGACCGCAACGACAACCGATTGGACTGGCTTTTGGAATTGGAGTCCTCAATTTCTAAAAAGCTCGTCTCAAAGTCGACTGCTAGTAAACGAACCGCTACCAAACGCAATGATTCAAAAAAGGTGGCTCAAGGGAACAAGAATAAGGGTATCGACACGTTCGAGTCGATGGCATGTGTGTTAGGTGAAGATTGGGCAGGGCATCGAAGAACGTTTCCGTTGCCCGACACCCTGCAGGCATTTTACTGGCATCAGTGGTACGATCGGGTAATCCCCTGGGTCTACTGGCACGGAGCCAGCTTGCAAACCCCATCAAGGATTGCAACTGAGCATTCGCAGGAGTCCTCACTGGGTGAGCGAATACGACGGATCCAGTCAGACACCAATCGCTTTATGGGTTGGAGGTCCAGCGACCAAGTCGAGTCGATACTTCGATCGCGGATCGCTTGGGTTATAGCCGACCAATCCAGTCATCTCCAGCAATGGAAGGGTTTGCTGGAGAGTTATGGGGTTCGATCGGTGGGAACCCGATTGGACCAAGGAGCCTGTGCGCTCGATGCGGATCTGATTCTGGTCGATTTTTGCGACCGCTCTGGTTGGAAAGCACATCCTAACGGCATGGCAAAAAAGGAAATCGCAAAAGATGAAATTTTCGCCAAGCAACGCTTGTTTCTGAGAAACCTTCGTCAAGAGCAACCCAAGGCGTTCATGGTTTGGGTGGCTCCTATATCCACGATGAGCGATTGGGATCGGTATCGGACTCTAGGAATCGATGCGATTGTGCAGCGACCTTTCAGCTTGCAAGGAATTCTGTGCAGTTGGGCCTGTTGGTTACAAACTCAGCGCCCTGAAATGAGACCGCTTATGGGCGCTGATGACCGCTAATGGGTACAGTTGACCGCTTATGGTCGCTGATGACCGCTAATGGGTACAATTGACCGCTTATGGTCGCTGATGACCGCTAATAGGTACAGTTGACCGCTTATGGTCGCTGATGACCGCTAATAGGTACAGTTGACCGCTTATGGTCGCTGATGACCGCTAATGGGTACAGTTGACCGCTAATGGGTACAGTTGACCGCTTATGGGCGCTGATGACCGCTAATGGGTACAATTGACCGCTCATGGGCGCTGATGACCGCGAATGGCAGTGGCGGTTGGGAGTTGGGTTTGGCTTTGGGCTGTTTTATAAGCGTCGATAAGTGACGATTAGCGGTCCGTTTTTTTAGACCGCTCATGGTCGCTGATGACCTCGAATGGGAGTGGCGGTTGGGAGTTGGGTTTGGTTTTGGGCGGTTTTATAAGCGTTGATAAGTGACGATTAGCGGTCCGGTTTTTTTAGACCGCTCATGGGCGCTGATGACCGCGAATGGGAGTGGCGGTTGGGATTGGGTTTGGTATTGGGCTGTTTTATAAGCGTCGATAAGTGACGATTAGCGGTCCGTTTTTTTAGACCGCTCATGGGCGCTGATAAGCGGTAAAGTCCTGGAGTGGTTGGCTCAGGGGTGTTGACGCCGAGCCATTTGATCTCGAAGTTGAGCGGCTAATTCGTACTGTTCGCTTTTAACGGCTTGGTCGAGTTGCTGTTGGAGCGACGGTCCGATTCCGTATTCTTCTCGCAGAGAGTCTCTGAGTTTTACAAGTTGGATGACCATCTCGTCATGTTCAAATTCCTCTTCGGCTTCGTGTTCGATGAACATGTCACGAATTTGTTCGAGTCCGTCTTCAAGTACCGCAATTGCCTTTTCCGCATCGGCTTCGTCCAACGCGGCCATCGCTGCAGCTTGGGTTCGGTGGAACATGACGAAGGGACGGTACTGTTCGTGGCTCAAGGTCCACTCTTCGTCGGGCGAATGGTCACGGCAAACATCCATCAGGGCTAAAGTATGATCAGCGTCTTCGACGGCTCGATGGTAGTGCATGAGTTTGAGCCACGAGATACGACGGTGGTAGTACTGAAGAAACTCTCGATCGGCTTCAAAGCACTGATCATCGTCCATGACAAACTCTGGTGATTTTTCTTCCACGGCCAAGAGCTGATCTAGCAGCGTGGGATAACTGCCGCATGTTTGGCCATCAGGTCGGCCTTGGGTTTCCATTTGCAGCACGCCCAAATCGATCCGCATCTGGATCACATCTCTGCCGTCGGATCCTTTGAATAGGCGAACCGACAGAGCATGCGGATCGAACTCCCAGTCGCGAAGAACGTCGTCGAGTCCTTTGGATGAACCCATGGTACTCTTTCTATTATCTGATTGCATTCCGCGAGGTCTTGACTTCATTTCGTTGGTTGCAACGCCATCACCGAATTATTGGCCCTCGCCTGTGACAAAGGATAACCATCCTGAACTGTATTTTCCAGAACCGATGGTTATTTTAACGCCCTCTGAGAGATCGGCACCGGGGCAAAATCCACCGGGGCAAGATTCTTCAGAAGTACTGCGTTTGGGGCGAAATGTCCAAGGCCTACTTCCAGGTGCGGCTCCTTTCGTTAAGAAGTGTTCGCAGTTGGTAGGTGACGGGCTAGGCCCCGAACGTAGATTTGTGGTCTGGATATTTCTGCGATACGGATCGAGCATAAATAGCCCAGAGTGAGGGCTTGTCCGGCACAGTCGTTTTCCTAACGCGACAAGAACCCCGCGAATACTTTGCTTTTCTAGCTCAATTCCAATTTCGGCAGACCCCTGACTCACATCGACACCCTTGAAAAAGACTCCCGATTCTGGTGAGCTCTGCTAAAATTCTCAAGCTTGTCGTCACAGCGGTCGCTAAGATGTTCCGCTCGGTCGGTTGCAAACTTGGTTTTTTGACCATTTGGAGACAACGTTTGTTGGATCCTACATTCCGCGCAAGCTACCCAAGAAACCCACCTTTACTCAGCTTCGACCGCGTTTACACCGTTTGAACCCCTCAGAGTTTGTAACCAATTGTGTCGGTGCGAACGATTGCACCGATTGAATCAAGGATTCCAAGGAATGCAGCAGCAGGTCTACCAACACACCCTTTCAAACGGATTGACTGTTTTGGGCGAACCGATGCCCTGGCTTGAATCCGTGGCATTTACATTGATGTATCCTGGGGGGACGGCTAGGGAGCCAGCAGATCGACTGGGGCTAGCAGGAATGACGCTGGAGATGACCCAGCGGGGATCTGGTCGATGGTCCAGTCGCCAAGTTGTCGAGCAACTTGATTTTTTGGGGGTCGAGCGATCCAGTTCGGTATCGACTTTCCACACGAGCATTAGCATGTCGGCGATGGCCAGTGTCCTTGAGGATACTTTTGAAGTTGCCATGTCGATGGTGCGTCAGCCCCACATGCCTGAGGATGAGCTTGATGAAGTCCGACAGTCGGCCTTGTTGGAATTGGCTTCCATAGAAGATGATCCAGCCCAAAAATGTTTTGTGGAACTCAAGCGATCTCGTTTTTCAGACCCTTTTGGCCGTTCTACATTAGGAAGCCAAGAGGGGATTGAATCGGTTACTCACAGCGATTGTATTGAATTCCACACGCGTTATGCCAAACCAACCGGAGCGGTTCTTTCGATTGCTGGTCGATTCGACTGGGAAGATTTCTTAAGATACGTCGAGAAACAACTTGGGTCCTGGTCGACAGGCACCGTTGGACAGCTTGGTGAAGTCGAGCCTCAGATAGCATCGATTCACATCCCCCACGAAAGCCAGCAAACCCATATCGCCCTTGCGTACGACTCAGTACCGTACCAGCATCCGGAATATTATCGCGGTCGCGGAATCGTCGGGATTCTCAGCGATGGGATGAGTTCTAGGCTTTTTACCGAAGTTCGCGAGAAGCGAGGGTTGGTCTATGCCATTTCAGCTTCGTCTCACTCGCTCAAAAACTGTGGGAGTGTTTTGTGCTATGCGGGTACAACATCGGCTCGGGCTCAAGAAACCCTCGATGTCACACTCGATACGATTAGATCGATATCCCAGGGAATTGATTCTGGCGAACTTTCGCGACTAAAATCCAGGGCGAGAACTTCGTTGGTCATGGAGCAGGAAAGCAGCGTGTCTCGCTCAAGTCAGCTTGCTTACGATTGGATCACATTGGGGCGAACGACCAGTCGCCAGGAGGTGCTCCATGAGATAGAGCAACTGACGGCCGAAAACCTCATCGAGCACTTTTCTGAGTACCCACCAAAACGCTGGACACTAGTGACCATCGGCCCAGAGCCTTTGGAGTTTCATGATGCAGTTTAAACAAATCACTCTCGACAACGGCTTGGAAGTCATCGCTGAAGTCAATCCAAACGCGTTCAGCATGTCCTTGGGCTATTTCGTCAAAACAGGATCTCGAGACGAGTCGATGGAAGTCGCAGGCGTGAGCCACTTCCTGGAGCATATGCTCTTTAAGGGGACTCCTCGACGCACTTCGGTCGATGTCAATCGTCAGCTCGATGACTTGGGCTCACAGTCCAACGCGTTTACTTCTGAGGAGCAAACGGTCTACTACATGAGCGTCTTGCCGGAGAACCAGTTCCCTGCGTTGGACTTGCTCACTGACATGATGCGACCTTCTTTGCGGGACGAGGATTTTCAGACGGAAAAGCAGGTGATTCTCGAGGAGATCGCCATGTACGATGACCAACCTCCTTATGGTGCCATGGAACGCGCCATGGAGGAGTATTTCGGAGAGCATCCACTTTCGACGCGGGTTCTGGGTACCAAGGAAACCGTGTCGGATCTGACGGCCCAAGCCATGCGAGAGTACCATCGCGCCAGGTATGCTCCAAACAATCTGTGTTTGGTTGCCAGTGGTGCAGTCGATTTTGATGCTTTGGTTCGAGAAACTCAAAAGATGACCAAACCGTGGCAGCCTGCGAGTGTCGGAAGAAAGCTCAGCACACCGGTCCCGCAGTCAAAACAGATCCAAATGGTTCATCCTCCTGCGACGCAGCAGTACACCCTTGAGTTTTCCCGAGGGCCGGGCTACATGGATCAG
>JAGWZB010000223.1 GCA_018969045.1 Planctomycetota bacterium
ATCCCAGGGGTTCTTCGGCTTTTTGATGCTTGTCCAGCAGGTCAACGGCAAGAGGCAAAGTGAGTTCATCGGGTGGCATGTCCTCAGGGATGCTTGCGCGTCGTTCCCCTTGTTCGATATACGGTCCGTAGCGTCCGATCCTGACAACAATCTTGTCTGGTGAACCTGTGACCGACGCTTTCGAATCGGCCGGTTCGAGGAAATAGGAGCAAGCGTTTCTGGGGTCGATCTCTGCGGCCTTTTGGGTGATCAGAGGTTTGAGTCCGATGCCACCGGGGGCTGCTTCTTGTTCGTTGACATCGTCCCCGAAATAGAATTCTTGAAGGTAGGTCAGGTTCTCTCTTTCGTTGCGACTGATTTGGTCAAGGTAGTCCTCCATGTCGGCGGTGAACTGATAATCGACAAGCGAAGGAAAGTGGTCTTCCATCAACTGAATCACTGCAAACGCGGTCCAGCTTGGGACCAGTGCGTTGCCTTTCTTGAAGACGTAATCGCGCCGTAGGATCGTATCGATGATCGAAGCGTAGGTGCTGGGCCGACCAATCCCTCGCTCTTCGAGGGCTTGGGTCAGCGAGGCTTCGGTGAACCTCGCTGGGGGCTGCGTTGTATGGGAGAGCGACTGCAATTCTCTGAGTTGAAGCTTCTCGTCGGTTTGGACGTTGGGAAGCAGTTTTTCTTTCTCGGCCAATTCAGCTGCTGGATCGTCGCTTCCTTCAACGTAAGCTCTGAGGAAGCCTTCGAACTGAATCGAAGTCCCTGTGGCTTGGAAGACGGCATCAGCGGCATGGATAGTCATCACGACGCGCAGTTTCCGGGCGTCGGCCATTTGAGATGCGAC
This sequence comes from Planctomycetota bacterium, assembly GCA_018969045.1. Lineage (GTDB taxonomy): Bacteria > Planctomycetota > Planctomycetia > Pirellulales > Pirellulaceae > JBKCUI01. The sequence continues at coordinate 839 of JAGWZB010000223.1, forward strand.
GGTCCGTTTCCAGATCAGTTCAAAGAGTCGGAATTGATCGTAATTGAGTTCGTCGCGAAGGGCTTCCGGGACGCGGAAAGTATTTCCTGCGGGACGGATCGCTTCGTGAGCTTCTTGGGCATTTTTGACTTTGGTCGCGTAGGATCGCTCGGAGTCGTAGAGGAACTCGGGGCCATACTGGGTGCGAACCAGACTGCGAGCCGCTGCGATGGCTTCCTTCGATAGCGTGGTCGAATCGGTACGCATGTAGGTGATGTAGCCATTCTCGTAGAGGCTCTGAGCGATCCTCATGGTGTCCTTGGCTGTGAGCCCTAATTTGCGGTTGGCTTCCTGCTGGAGTGTGCTGGTGGTAAAGGGAGCCTTGGGGCGTTCGGTGTAAGGCTTGATCTCCACCTTGGCAACCACGAAATTTTCTCCAGAGAGGCGATTCTTGAGCGACTCTGCGGCGGCTTGATCGAGCTGCAAGAGCTGCGGGTCTTTGAGTTTACCGGTGGCAGAGTCAAAGTCCTTGCCGGAGGGAATCCGGCGGTCATCGACACTGACCAAAGTGGCGACAAGCGGCTCGCCTTGGGCTGTGCTCAGGTGGGCTTCAAGATCAAAGTACGTGGCGCTATGAAAAGCCATCCGTTCTCGTTCGCGTTGGACGATCAGTCGCACTGCGACGCTTTGGACGCGACCGGCCGAGAGTCCAGGACGAACTTTTTTCCAAAGCAAAGGTGAGACGTCGTAACCGTAGAGTCGATCGAGAATTCTGCGTGTTTCTTGGGCCTTAACGAGCCCTTGGTCGATCTCGCGGGTGGCCTCCAATGCCCCTTGGATTGCTTCCTTGGTGATCTCGTGGAAAACCATCCGGCGGACGGGAACTTTAGGTTTAAGAACCTCCTGCAGATGCCAGGAGATCGCTTCCCCTTCGCGGTCTTCGTCGGTCGCTAGGTACAAGGCGCTAGCATCTTTGAGAGCGGATTTCAAAAAGTTCACGTGCTTCTTTTTGTCCGCCGGAACGATGTAAACCGGTTCAAAATCCTGTTGGACATTCACGCCCAAGTAGGCCCATGGCTCAGACTTCAGCTCCGCGGGCATCTCTTTCGAGCCGCCGGGCAAGTCCCGGATATGGCCGATCGAGGCCTCGACTTGAAAGCCACTTCCCAGGAATTTTGAGATGGTCTTGGCTTTGGCCGGGGATTCGACAATAACCAGGGTCTTCTTTTGACTCATAAACGGCGGCAATTCGGAGCTAGTGGCGATCAATCTGGCAAACGCGCTGGATCTCAAGAGTTGGGTTGTGTTCCAGAGGTTGGCACTTTGTCAAGCCCCCTGGATTGGCAGCTTGGGACCGAAAACAGGCTCAAATGGTACTCTGGGCAAGGGGCTCTGCGATTGCGTAGACTCGGGGATTTCCTAAAATCCTTGGTTCCCCGGGAGGCCGTTGCCCCTTGGGATCGGATCGTTGAGCAGGACTCAAGGAAAAATTTTTATGGCTAGTCCCTTTTCGTACTTTCGTAAGAACCAGCGTCTTTGGATGGCCGCGGCGGTTCTGATCGCGATTCTATCGTTCGTGGTCGCCCCGATGCTTCAGTCCTTCACCGGTAGCGGGCCTCGGTACAACCGCAAGGGTGCTAACGACAAAGTTGCATCTTGGTCCGGTGGATCGATCACCCGCGAGCAGCTCGATGTCGAAATGGGTGAACTGTCGGTTGCCAATACCTTCCTAAAGAAACTTGCTTTCGATGTCCGTGAAAAGGGTGGATTTCCCAAAGTTCCCGAGGTCCGACCCGACTTTGGGCTCGTAGGTATCACCCCCGATACCAGGGACCCATCGACTATCCTGGAACGAAAAATACTCGTGGCCGAAGCCAACCGGATGGGGATCCACTTCGATGACCAGTCGGTCAAGCTGTTTCTTCAAAAGTTCGTTGACGGGAAGCTCTCCGGGCAAGACATCCAAAAAACCTTGCGAGATGTTTCCGGTGGTCGAATGTCGCTGGTGGATTTCAACCGTTTGATGAAAGAGGAATTGGCCAAGAACGCCGTTTTGAGACTGGCCAACGGTGGCCAAAGATTCGAAGAAAGGGCCAATGCTCAAGGACTGCCGACGGCCGTCCTGAGCCCTCCGAGCAAAACGTGGCAGTACTTCACCCGCTTCAAACGACGCGCATCGATCGAGGCCTTTCCGATCTTTGTCAAGGACTTTGAAGACGGCGTCGAAGGCAAACCAACCGACCGAGAACTCCGAGATCTTTTCGACAAAGGCAAGGAGATCACTCGGATCGCTCAGCCAGTGGTTACCGAACCTGCTTTCATGACTCCCGAACTTGCAGATTTCGAGTTCATCTCCTGCGACTTTGAAAAGATCATTGAAGAGGAAAAGGCCAAGATCCCCGAGGATCTTCTGAGAGCCGAATACGATCGTCGCGTCAAGGAAAAGACTTACGATGTTCCTTTGACTCCAGAGGAACAGAAAGCTCTTCAGGAAAAGATGGAATCGGAAAGCAAGGAGCAAGAAGCAACGCAGAAGCCTGCCGAGCCGTCCTCGAATCTACCACCAACGCTAGAGAATCCAGAGAATCCCGCTTTGGAGAATCCTGCTGCCCAGAATCCTCAACCACCAAACCCTCAATCGTCCTTGGTCCCAACCTCGAAGACCCGTTTGGTATCCTACCAAGACCCTGCGCCGGTTGAGCCTGCCGAGGCCCCAAAGCAAGAGGCCCCAAAGCAAGAGGCCCCAAAGCAAGAGGCCCCAAAGCAAGAGGCTCCCAAGCAAGAGGCTCCCAAGCAAGAACCACCCCAAGAGGATGCACCCAAATCAGCCGAAGCGACCGTCGGAGATTTCCCAGCAAATCCAGTTGCAGGTCCCACCCCAGGAGCTCAAGACCCTGCCAAACCACAAGTACCCACCCGCACGCAGACGTTCGAAGAAGTCAAGGACGTTTTGTCCCGAGAAATGGCCGCTGGATCGGCGTTTCGTATCCTCGAACAAAGAATCAATGAACTGCGCGATACCATGGAAATCTACGCGGCCAATCGCCGCGCGTGGGAACGAGCCGTGGCAGAAAAAGACACCTCCATGAAGGAGCCTGAGGCTCTGAACATGCAGGCTCTTGCTGACAAGTACGGATTCCAATTTGGAAGGACCGGGCTGGTAGATGTTCGTACCGCGTCAACCTTGCCCATCGGTCGATCGAGAGTCTCGCGCGGCCCGAGGATGCAACCCTTTGAATTCCCAACTCTCATCCGCGTGGCTCCCAACGAAATGGAGGCCGACAACCCAGGAAACCTTTACCTTCCACTTCAAAGCACCGCTTTGCTGACTCGATTTCTGTTTTGGAAGGTGCAACACGAGCCTGCTTCTACCCCCTCGTTCGAAACGGCTAAGGAGTCGGTTATGAGCGTATGGAAATTGCAGCGGGCTGCCGAGAAGGCCGAGGCCAAAGCAAAGACGATCGCTGCCAAAGCCGCTAGCGGGGCTCTCAGTGAATCGATCGAAAATGAAACCGACCGCGCTTTGGTGGTCCGACCTACTCCTTTCTCCTGGTTCAATCCCCTGATGGCGGATTTCGATATCCAGCTGAGCAATGTCGAAAGCCTCAAGCCTCTGGATAACGACTTTATGGAGAAAGTCTTTGCAGCCCAGCCCGGGACAACCCTGGTGGCTCCCGATGCGGCGAAAGAGATTTATTATGTGATCAAAGTACTCGAGTTTTCCCCATCGGACGAAGACTTGATGCTCGGATTTGCCAATGCACCGACCACCAGTGGCGTTCAGAACGTTTCGAACATGGAAAGCTCTTCGCTGATACGAAATTGGTTTTCGACGATACAAAAGCAAACCGGATTCCAATCTCGCCCGTGATATCCACTTCCTGATCTCTCAACAGTGATTCGGTTAAAAAAGAATGCCCCAAGCGGCACGATGCTTATTGATGCACCTGCGACACGCAATGCGCTGTCGCGGGAAATGATAGGCCAGCTGATCGATGCGATCTCGGACTTTCATCAAGATAAAAGCGTCCGTGCTTTGATACTATCGAGTACCGGATCGACTTTCTGCTCAGGAATTAACCTTATGGAATGGCAATCCCATTCCGAAGAACTCGATGCGATTCACCAGTGGCAGCAGGTAGCTGCCGAACTGCAAGAGTTGATCGAAGCGATGATGAGATTGCCAAAACCGATTATCGCGGCAGTCGATGGCCCGGCTCTTGGCTTTGGTCTTGCGATGGTCCTAGCCTCAGACTTGGTCGTCACCAGCCCGAACGCCGAGTTTGAAGTCCCATCGTCGAGACTGGGATTGGTGTCGGGTTTCACAGTACCGCTTGCAACGTTTCGGCTTGGTGCAAGCACTGCATCGCGGTTGGTTTTAGGGGGACAAAAGCTCGATGCGGTGCAAGCCCAGCAAATCGGACTTTCTCATTTGCAGGTTCCCTCGGACCAAATCTGGGCGGCTGCCAACCAGTGGGCTTGCAAGATCGCCGAGAGCTCTGCCGAGTCGATTCAACTGAGCAAACGATTGCTCAATGAGATGGTCGGCGAGTCGTTGCTGATGAGTCTTGCAAGTGGTGCTGCGATGTTGGCGACGGCATGCAGTACCGAGTCGGCCGTCGAAGGGCTCAGTGCTTTCAAAGACAAACGTCCACCGAAGTTCCCTTAGCGTTTCTTTAGCGTTTCTTCAGCGCACGATCCAATACATTCTTGGTGATCCTTTGGACTCGCGGGTCCGGACCGTGGGGACGGCTCCAGTGCGACCAAGGCAAGGTGTGTCCAGGTGGGTCCGATAAACCTTGGGCCCAGAAAATACTCGATGCGTTGAAAACGACATTGCCTTTAGGGCCATCGTACAGCGTGGCGGTCCAGACTTGAGGGGTTTGGCCACCGACCCACGCGGTGCCGCTACCGACTACCTTTAAGCCTGGGATATCTGCTGGGTCACCGTGATACTCCCAACCGATAAGTCCGGGGATCGACTCGCCTTGTTTCATGCCTGTACCTTCGAAGATCCAATGCTCGGGCATGGTGCAGATCCAATCCCCACCACCGTTGACCGGTTCGACGTTTCGAGCCCCCATCAAGTAGCCTTCATCGGGTCCTCGTTCGGGAAAAGGACCGTGGTCCTTGGCTCGAGCTTCGGTGATCGGTCTGTTGGCACCGTAGGGACCACCGCGAAAAAGGATACGATTGGGGCGGCCATCGAAGCTGTTTCGAAATGGGGATACCCAGCAGACGCTGTTGCCCGAGAGAAAAAGCAGGCTGACACCACCATCGCGCATGGTTTCGACCGAACGATACTGACGAATATCCCAGTATTCATCGTGACCGACACTGATGAAACTGCGGGCTTTGAGCCCACGTTCTGGGCTGAGCATATCGCTATTGCAACAGTAGGAAACATCGTAACCTTGCTCTTCGAGCCAGTATGCTAGTGGAAACTCAAGCGGTAAGTATTCGCCTGAGCCCTGAGTTAGCGGATCGTTGACCACGCTATCGAATTGGGCTTCACGGCCGTAAGGTCGATCGAAACTGACGTCGGCCCATGGACCTTGGTTCCCTTTCGGGTGCGTGTAGACAGAGTATTTGCTGGGCCATTGGTTGTAGGCTTGCCATGTATTGTCGGAGCATTGAAATAGAATGTCGCATGGTCGATCATCGGTCACAACAAAGATGACGTAGCTTTGCCAATAAGGTTCTTGAGGCGTCTGTGGGATCGTTGTCAGGCGTCCAAGGTATACCCCCGAGATCCAATCCTCTGGGATCCTCAGGGTGTGACTGGTCTCCCATTGGCATTCGTTGAGATTCTTTGGTCCAAGATCAGGTGTTGGTTGCGCTTTGCCTTGGATGGGCCCAATCGTCGTCATCAACCGGGCACCGGTACCGGCGTAGTATCCGGTGCGAAAAATCTCTAAACGGAACTGCCGTTGCGGATCGGTGGAGACTTTGATGTCGATCGATTCCCCGGCGCGGACGCTTTGTTTGGAGCAATATCCTTCGATCCATGGACTGCGGTAGCGACTTGCATCGACACGCACGCGAGTAAGCTGCCAATCGCGACTTCCCTGTTTGAGGTTCTCCGTGAGGATTAGGTTCTTGGGAGTTGTTTCTTGGGCGTAACTGGTCGCAGATGAGGCGAGCAAGCTCACCAGCAAGCAACCAAGTACGAGCGATCGCCAGTGTTGTTTCATGGTGTGTGGATCCTAAGTACAGTTGGTCTTTAGCGGCTCGATGGATCGATTGGATCGAAGGGCAAATTCTTGAGCATCCATTGTAGTGCCTGATCGCAAGGACCTGCAGACTCCAAGCCAAAGTTGCTTGCGGCAAATATCCCTCGTCCTTCATGGGGTGCCAGAAAGACCACGCAGTACCAATAGGTGTTCGAGCCGTTATGGTGGTAGATGGGTCCTTCAGACCAGGATCTGCCAAGGACGATCCAGCCGCCTGCGTATTGCTGACCCTCCAGGGGTTGGTGCAGGTACTTGAAAGATTTCTCTGAAAGTTTCAGGGTAGGGGTGCTGGAGGCTTTGCTCCGAAGATGAACCTGCAGGTACCGGATCCAATCCTCCATGTTGGCATAGACCGTGCCGGCAGGGCCAAGGGCAGGCGGGTTGTCATTCTCGACAGCGACCAAAAGTCCGCCGGGTCGGATGTGGCCCCATGGGACCTGCTGGCCAAGCGACTTCGACGGAATCCCAAAACCCGCCCGGCGCATCCCCAGGGGTTCGAAGAGTCGCGTTTGCATCTGCTCTTCCCAAGTCTGATTGCGGAGTTCTTCCAGAACGGCCCCAAGGGTCATGTAACCAAGGTTCGAATAAAGAAACTTGGGTTTTGCATCGGCCGGCGGTTCAGGATTGCCAGGTTGCTGCATCCACCAGTGCAGAACGTTTTTCCTGTGAGTGCGGATTGGGACTTTTGGATCCGTAAACTGGGACCAAGGGGGATTGGCTGGGGCTCCGCTGGTGTGATGCAAAAGTTGCTCGACAGTAACATTCGCCCAAGGCGAACCCGTGACTTTTTGGTCGTTTTGAAAGACATCGGCCAAACGGGTTTGCCAGTCCAAAAGACCTTCATCGACGGCCATTGCCACCAGCGTTGCGGTCATGCTTTTGGTGCAGGAACCCAGATGCATCGGGTGGGAGACTAGCAGCGGGTCCTTGGAACCCCAGCGACGAAAACCGACGGATTGCAAATGATGGATTTTTTGGGTGTCAAATTGACCTGCGATCATCCCAGGCAGATTGTGCTTGGTACGGATTTCTTCCAGAGCCGCAGCCAATGGATCGGTGCTTTGACCAAGTGCCATCGCACAGCAGGTTCCCCAGCA
>JAGWZB010000224.1 GCA_018969045.1 Planctomycetota bacterium
TGATCCGCTTAGCCCTCCGATGCGACGCGTCCTAGGAGGGCTTATTCCATCAATGCCTGACGAGTTTTTGCGTAGGCATACGGGGCAAAGAGCATTAGAGGAATCCAAGTTGCTACGGTTGGAGTCAACCAGGAACTTGAACCGCTGAGCATCGACAAGGAAACCGAAATCCCAAAGAAGACGCCAAAAGTTAGCAGACAGGCAATCGTCAATTGGACGACGTTCCTGCGCCGACTCGTGAGCACCAGGGGAAGCCCCAAAAGAAGCTGCGTCGCATCCGAAAACGGCTGCATAAATCGCTGATGAATCAGCATCTGAAGATCATCTCCATAGTAATCTCCCTGATTCCTAGCACGCCATATCAGATCCGACGTCGAAGCGAACTGCTTGGCGGTGCTCCCTCGAAGCATGTCGAATTCAACGCTACTGGGAATAAAACACTCATCTGGTTTCAAACCAGGTGTGTCAGTCGGGAGCCTTAGATAATCCAATCCCTCAACGACCACCGATGGCTGCTGAAGAAACTTGGCTTGACCAAGCCCTTGGACCAAATACCCTGCGGGCAGACTCTCGCTAGCCTCCTGATAAATCGCCGATTCGGCTTGAATCTGCCCCACGACACTCGATGCAGGTCCAAATAAAACGAACACCGGGTTGCGAATGGTCTGCGAAGTACTAGCGATACTCTTGCCAGCGATCAGCAATCCATACTGACTGTCTTCGGTAGGGCGTATGGGCAAGACCCTCTCAACACCTTGGAGATCCTGCGGCTTTCGAGTCAGGATGTGGCTATATTTGGGAATCCAAAGCTCGCGTGAAATCGCGCTTGCGAAAATCACGATTAGGCAAACAAACAGCAACGGCCGGATCACCCTCGATTTGCTGACCCCCGCGGCCAACATGGCGGTCCATTCGTTGGTTCGATAAAGCCAAGCCACAACGAACAACAGCGACAGCAACGCTGTGAGTGCACAAGTCCGATCAAAGATCGTAAGCAGCACCGGCCCAAAGTACTCGGCCAGGGCCAAAGGCAAACTACCCCGTATCCGACCGTACTCAATCAGCTCGTCGAGATTCGTAAAAATCTGCGCAACGATCAACAATCCGGCAAGCGTCAGAAAGCACACCAGAAACACACGAACAAAAAGAACGATCAAATAGCGATCGATACGAGTCATACTGAAAGTCTAGCAATTCGAGAGTCGCCAACTCAACCCCATTTCCACCCTGAAAAAAATGGGGAATCCGGAATTGTTGTGGCAAAAACCTGTCGTGTTTGGGCCAGTGATTCCGTACGCGTGCTCTTCCTGGAGAGCCCTTGAATCACGGAACAATCTGTTTCTGTGACTTCTCTTCTAAAGCCAACTTCCAATCGTCGAGTCGCTTCTGCAAAGGTCGATTCTCAGCGGCTCTGAGTATCAAATGATCGCAAATCGGCACCACTAGGTTTTGTATACTCGAATCATACCTAGTGGCTTGCTCAACATGCCATACTCCCGAATCCACCTCGTTGACGATCACTTTGCAAACGGCTAAGCACAAATGGACGATGGGTAAATCCAACCCTTCGACGAGCCATTGGTTCAGTTCACGCTGCAAGCCGGCGACTTCCAGGTCGGAACGAAGGAATGTCCTCGAAGCAACATCCAAAGTACTGGGCGTTGCTCCTTGGGTCCTCAAGAGCCTCACGAGGCAATAAGCCTGCTCGCGAAACGCATTGGCGTCCTTTAATCCCGCACTGGTGCGACGATCCAGGAAATTGCGATAAGCGACCGAGGCTTCGGCGTCTCGATGGATTTGATACCCCTCCATAAAAATCTGCTCTGCCTTACCCCAGTCCTCTTTTGCTTCCAAGATACTGGCAAGTTGGTATCGAATCGTTCGATTCCACGGGTCAGTGCGCAAGACGGACGCAACACGCTGGGCACCTTCCTGAAGAACCTGCACACTCTCTTGCTGATTGCCAAGACGCTTGAGCAAAGAGGCATAACCGACGCTTTGAAGTGGATCGGCTTGCCATACTTCGCGATACTTGGATTGAGCTTGCTCAGGCTTTCCATCCCAATAAGCATCCATGGCTTCCAAGACCGCGATCTGTGCCGGACGGACCCCCGATGCATGAGACAAATGCCACCGAAATCGCTTGAGTGCCTCTTGCCTTGCCGGACCATCGATCGATTCAGCAGCGAGCTCTGCGGCACACTTGCCCGCCCTCCAGAAATGGGCGATCCCAAGCCCTGCGGAATCCTCTGGAGATAGTTGCTCCAAGACCCGCTCGCCGGCATCGTTCTGGCCCGCTTGGATTTCCACTAGCGAATACAGGAACTTACGGTCAGCATTCGCGTAATCTTGTTCGTCGATCCATCGAAGGGCATATCGGGCCCCCAGCGCACCTAGTTGCTTGGTGTAAGCATTCTGAGCCCTCGATAGATAACGATTGAGAATACGCTCATGATTCAAGACAACCGCAAGCAACAGCCCAAAAATACCCAACCAAGCAACAAAGAACGGAATGCTACCGAGGAACATCCAGAAACGTCTGCCGCGGAAGAAAAAACCGGCAAACGGATACGTGATCAGACGAGCCAGGAACCAAAAGCATTGGCCGATGGCACGTCTGATCCGTCCAGAAAAGCCGGTGCTCTGCTCGGACTCCTCTTGATCGCCAAATCGAAATATTCGCCCTAGAAATCTAAGTGCGATCTCAAGCGCATCGGACAACCATGCGATGATCAGAACTGGTAACTCAGCAAGAAACCTTAACATGCTCAAGGTGCCTCGATACCTGCTTGCCCCGTGCTGTGCGATGCGTTAAATCCGCCTTGAATCTCATCGTATAACGCAGGGAACATGTCCCGCTGAAGGCTCTGCTGCGGATCCGCTATGGGCCGAACCGATTCCTGCACCAAGGAAACCTGCACATAACGGGATCGAGAATCCGAGGGATCCGGCAGATACAGTCGCTTCGTAATGACATAACCCTCTTCAACAATGCTCCGAGACATGCCAAAGGCCACAGCATCCTGATTCGGGCCAGTGCTCTCTGGCAGGGTACTTGCTCCCGTCTTCCAACCATACCATTGCCATAACCACTGCGGCGCTATCGCATCGGTCCACAATCCGTCGACACGAAGCTTCATCGTCGAGCCTTTCAACCGCTCGTTGGTAAGTTCCCACTGCTCGTGGGGCCATCGGGCCAAAGGCCTAAAGATCGGAGCAAATCCCTCTGCGGCACCTTGAGTTCTCGAAATCACCCACCCATCCTTTAGGGATGTCTTAAACTCCAGGCCATCGAGGATCTGGTCGACTTGTTCACTGCTGAGCGTCCTTGAACCACCATTGGTTAACCCAAACCAACGATAGAGCTGCCATCCACCCAACCCGACGATTCCCGCGATCGCAACGCCGCTGAGCACTATCCCAAGCAACGATGCGTTTGAGGTGGGTCTGGTCGAGACGTTTCCTAAAGTAGAACCTGCCAAGGCCGCATCCTGCTTCTCGGACTCTCTATCGGAATCCTTTTCCTTGTACGTCAATGCGGAGTAAAACTGATCCGCACTCCAAGTGAAAAACAATATCCCAAGCAGACAAACCACGTCGTAGAGCACGAAATTGTGCTGGATCAGGGTGGATTGGCCATCTTGTATCCATACGCAATAAGCGATCCGCATCGCGTTCCAAACCACAATCCAAAACAATGCAACGATCGTCAGATAAACCATCCGAAACCAGGAATAACCACTTAAAAAACCCAGTGTCAAAACCAACAACAAGGACGTCCCAAAAAGCCTGACCCCCGAGCACTGCTGGTTCTCAAGAAAATCGGTACTGACTAAGCCGATCACATTACCCTTATAAAAATGATAAACCTTGCCTAAATCCAAAACGGATCCCGCCAAGGCTGTTGCAAGCTTTTGCCCGACCCAGTGAATCTGATGGGCAAAGGTCCAAGTCGACACGGGCGCCAACATCCCAAGAGCGACCATTTGATACAGTCGCTGATTCGTTGAATTCAATAACAGTACAAGAAAACAACTCACTGCGATGCTGATGCCACGCAAACTCCAACCTGCGGTGCCAGAATATATCCCCCACAAAAGAGAGGCAAATGCGATGAGCAAACAGGGGTAGATCGAGGATATTGTCGCCCGATGAGATTCCCCGCGTGCAGATGGATTGAAATTGCGAGCTCCTGCGCACACCAAAGCGATGGGAGCTAAACCCCAAAGCAATAGCTCGATCCCAATCCAGCTAAAAGAATCCCAGTGCAAGGCCCATTGTGCAGTCGGGAGATGGAGCAGGACGCCAAGCCCCAAAAAGATTAAACCTATCTTCCAGTCCATATCATCTCTCGCTGCACCGCACGCGCCTGTGTTTGTTCAATGGGTTAAGTGGGCAATCCCTGCAAAACCCAACAACCCGATCAACCCAGTCTTTTTTAAAGAAAGAAGTTAGTCGGGGAAATGAGACCTTAGCTGGCCGCTCGGTCGTCTTTGCGCACTCGATCTGAATAATCCGAGTACTTCTTGTCGTAATACTTCTTGTAGGAATGACCATGGTAGTAGGAACCTCGGTAATAGGTACCGTACTCATTGTAATAGAGATTCTCATCCATTCCATTAACAATGACGCCGATCAAATTCCCATTGACCATACTTAAACGACTCTTTGCTTTATGAGCCGACAAGACCACTCCGCGACGAATTCGCAATACCATAATAATCCCATCGACAAGGCTGCAAATGGAGGTAGCGTCGGCAACCGGGATCACAGGTGGGGAGTCGATCAAAATGAAATCGAATCGAGTCCTTAGCTCACTGATAAATTCGTTGAAGGTGTGGGAGGCAACGAGTTCTCCTGGATTCTTGGGGCGTCCACCCGTGGTGATCAACCACAAATTGTTCTGAAACTCGCAAGGTCTTATGGCATCGTCCAAACTGCACTGACCCTCCAGATACTGCATTCCACCGGGTTCGAATTGAACGCCGAAATTCTGCTGGACCCGAGGCCTCCGGTAGTCGGCATCGACCAAACAGACCCGCTTGTTGGTCTGGGCCAAAGAGATAGCCAAGTTTGCGATGGTTGTCGATTTGCCATCGCCGGGTGATGGACTGGTGAACATGAAAACCTTGCCACCGTTTTGGGCTGCGGTAAACAGAAGCGAGGTGCGGGCCGCTCGAAACGATTCAGATACCGACGAATTGGGCTGATGGGTAGCAACCAACATCGGTGATCCAGAAAATCCCTCAGGAACCTTGGACTTTTTAATCCTTGGGATCTTGCATAAGACCGGTGTATTGAGGTTCTCCTGGATGTCGATCGGAGTACGGTAAGCCAAATCCGAATGGTCGATCAGGACCGCAAGGCCGCAGCCAAGCAATCCTCCTAAAGTTAGCCCAGCCAAGAGGAACTTCCATAGCTTGGGAAACACTTGGAGCGGATAAGAGGCTTCGTCAATGATCTTTACTCGCGTCGATGAATACGAATTCGACATCGCTCGCATCGCCGAGAGTTTTTCTAGTATTTGGCCGACGGTGTTTCTGCGATCTTCGATTTGGTCACGCAGCATATTCAACTCGGTAATGTCTCCTGCGATAACCGTCGATTTGTTGGTCAGTTCCGTGATATCCTCCGCAATTCGATCCAAATTGTACTTGGCGCGATCCCGCTTATTGGACATCGCAGCCGCATAGATTTGAAGAATATCACTGTCACGAGTACGAACCTCCTTCGAAAGCGACTCGGCAACCGACTCGACCATCTCATTGCGAATCCCACCGGGTCCAGAAATCGCATCCCCTTTTTTCTCGATCTCTTGCTCACGCCTTAGAAAACCTCGAAGAGTTTCAAGCTCTTGATTCAAGCGGTTCCTTGTGGCCACGGCCGCTTGGTACTTGCCCTCAACAAACTCAACCTGAGGGTGCTTGGCTCCATAACGCGCCTGAGCTTCGACACGCTCCGAATCCATCGCTACAACGTCCGCGTTAGCCGCTTCCATGCGCTGCTCGTATCGCATGAGCCTGAGCCTATCCTCCTCAGACATGCCATTGAGAAAGTCCAATCCTCGGTCTTGCTTGTCCAAATTGAAGTACTTGCGGCCCTCGATCACCGCAAGCCTGAGCAAGTCATCCCGCTTGTTCTGGGGATCCATCGCAACTTGAATCTGCTGAAGCTGCTGGTCCGCATCGCGAAACTCTTGCAAAATTTCATCTCGCTCCAAACGCAACTTTTCTATCTCCGACACATAAGGGTTCACCCAACGACCCTTGTCATTCTCCGCCGTCAGATTCAACTCCTTGAGCAACTGATAGTACCGGTCCTGATCAACCTTCTGGTCATCGACCAAGGAGCGTTGAAGCCGTTCAATCAACTCGACCGACTCCTTGCCGGAAATCTCGGAATCCTTTTCTATCGCAGAGATATAAGACGCAACCACTTGATTGAGGATGCCAGGCAAATCCTCCTTGATCTTCCCCTCACACTCAATCTCTAATGCATCCGAAGTCAGATCCTTACCCACCGGGGAGATCGTCAGCATCTTCCGCAAATCACTGATCGGGGAATCTGCCCCCTGAAACGTCGGCAACTTGTCCAATTGCCCGTTGCGAATCGCCTCGGCCAAGACCGTCTGACCAGAGAGCAAGACCCGGTGCTTTTCCAAAGAAACCGGTTGGGGGACTACCTCGCCATTGATCACGCTCGGAGGAGCTTGCACAAACAGCATCAGCTTCATTACCGAAGCATACACCGGGGTCACTTGGGTGTAGAGCAAACTAGCGATCCCCGCTCCAAGAACCGACAGCAATACAATTACCGATTTACGACGCCAGAGCGCACCGTAAAAATCGATGTTCGGAATCGGCGGCTCGTCCGGAACCCCGGAGGCTCTTCCTATCGAACTCGCATCGTCGAAACCATACTGCAAATTAGGCTTGTCCATCGACTCGACTATCCTCGACTTGCGGTAGTATCAACCACCTGGGCTCTTGACGCACTCATGCTAATGACAGCAATTCCTCGACGATGCCCAATCTTATGGAAACACCGATACGATGTCTACTCGAATCGGCCATATCCACTGCCCCCCTACACTGCTTCCCAAGACTCCCCCAAACAAAAATCAAGGTATTTTGAAGATCTCTTCAAAAATACTGCCCTAGCTTCCGAAGCGGCTTGAGCCACCGCAAACCAAAAGGTACTCGCATGCCATTAACCACCCACGCCCGGGCATCCTCGCGATTGGCCTTGAGCCGATTCGACAGCGACGCATTGCTCAGACCGCCGACCCGCATGTTAACAAGCGTCTCTGGAATGTAACGCATCGGCACACGATGAAAAACCATCATCCTGACAAGCAATTCGTAGTCGGCTGCAAACCTAAAATCGTCTCGAAACAATCCGTGTTTTTGATAGCATTCCCGTCGCAAGTAAACCGTCGGATGAGGGGGCATCCAACCCCATCGAAACTTAGGCAACTGATAATCCAGGGCAACCCACCTTCGAATCGTTTGGCCTGTGTTCTTGCTATCGACGTAATTGAGATCTCCATAAGTCCCCATGGTACCGGGTTCCTTTGAGAACTCTTGGACGATACGTTGGATCACATGCGGACCGGTAAAAAAATCATCTGCATGGAGCAAGCCGACGATGTCTCCTTGGGCCAATCGTATCCCCTTGTTGAGCGCATCGTAAATTCCTCGATCCTTCTCGCGAATCGATTGATCAATCCTGTCCTGATACCGCTGGACGATCTGATGAGTCCCATCGCTGGACATCCCGTCGATCAGAATATACTCGATGTCGGGATAGGTCTGACTTAGTACCGATTCAATCGTATCGGTCAACGTATCGACTCGATTGTAGACGGCTGTAATGATCGATACTTTCATAAGTGCTCTACCCACTGGATCATCTGAGCCAGCCCCTCTTTCGAGGTGACTTGGGGACTCCAATCGAGCAGCCTTTTCGCTTTAGAGATATCGGCCACGAAATAATCCTGATCGCTTTGAC
>JAGWZB010000225.1 GCA_018969045.1 Planctomycetota bacterium
CTTCCACGACTTGCGTCGTCCGGAATGCATTTGCTTTTGGCTGACGATGCTGATTTGCTTTCTCTATGGTTTTATGCCTAGAAACGCTCAGCCTAGCCCCCATGCCGATGCAGCCCAATAACTCACAAACTCAATCATTTGAAAGCCTAGCACCTTAGAAATATCCACCGCTAGGTTCAACGGTAGAACACAGGAGAGAGGTTCCGATGAAGGATGTCGCTGTCATTCTGGCTGCAGCGGGACAAAGCAGCCGATTCAATGATCCTCATCAAAAGAAGGTCTATGCGTCGATCCACGGTAAACCCGTCTGGCAATACAGCGCACAGCTCTTTGCAGACCATCCCCGGGTCGGACAGATCATCATGACGATCGCCGCCGAAGACAAATCGATGGTTCAGGAAAAGTTCGCAGGAAACTTAACACTCTTTGGTGTGGAAGTTGTCATCGGTGGGAAGCAACGAAGCGATAGCGTTCGCAATGCGTTGGAGAAAGTTCGTCCTGGGATGACGCTCGTTGCGATCCATGATGCTGCAAGGCCATGTCTGTCCCGACAGAGCTTGAACCAAGTCATTGAGGACGCCTCGAAATATGGAGCATCTATCCTTGCCTCTCCAATCCGCGCGACGGTCAAGCGTGTGGATCCATCGAGCAACAAAATTGTTGAAACGGTCCCAAGAGAGGGACTTTGGCAAGCCCAGACACCTCAGGTATTCCGCACCGATGACCTTCGCCGTGGGTATGCAAGCTCTACCGGGGGCTTGACCGATGACGCCCAAGTGATCGAGAGGCTTGGGATCTCCATTCGTATCGTGGAGAGTCCCGAGAGCAATCTCAAGATCACGACCAAGGAGGACTTACGAACCTGCGAAGGACTGCTGAAATCACCGGCTAGAACCCGAGACAATCCTTTCTTTTAATTGCTTGGTGCAAACGGGTGGATCAAGCACGCTCAAGTCTGTGCGGGCTGCATCATTCCTGGCTAAAGAAAATCGAGTCGACGTTGCCTCGGAGTATTTGCGTCCCGAGATCGATCGCAAAGCTTTCTGAGAGTCTTCGTTCGATCACGATAGACTCTGCTAAAACATTCGCAAGAATTCGCTTGAACATTTTGTACTTCGGCAAAATGAATTCCAACTTGTAAGCATCGCTGTAGTAACCGATGATTTTGTTCCGGGGAATCGCATCGATTCTGGCTCGAAGATCATGCTGGATGAAGGTGGGGGTATTGCTATACCACCAGTGTCCGTTGGCGATAACGTTTGGGAAAATCCAGGCGTAATCGACCAATTCCTGATTGCTCACCGAAGCCAACACCGACACGGGGAACTTGACCTTTGGAAACGCGTTAAGCAGCTCAGCGTACTGGATCATCGACCATCGCGAATCGTACAAGTCTTGTCCTTGGAAAACGCCTTCGGGATAGACTTTGCGATTCACGCCGATCATCAAATCGAAAGGCAAATGCATATCGTTGCAGAACTCGGCAAGCCTCCAGAAGACCCAGTAGGCAACAATCTCGCGATCCGACTGGGAAACGCTTTGAGATGCAAGGAGCCGTTGGAATGCGGCTTGGGCGCTGGCATCATCGACCGCGATCGCAGTGGGAGAAAACCAGGGGGGTAAGGATATTGCGCATGCGCGAACTTGGTATTTGACAAAATGGGCAAACAGCGATCCGATGGCATCCTGTAAATCCTTCAAATTGGCAACTTGGATTCCTGTCGCTTTGGCGAGCCGTTCGCGGGTTTGGGGGAGAGCCAAATGGAATACAAGATCGTCGGTTCTAAGGCATGGGACGTAACGATAGGTGTCGAAATCATCGAGTGGATCGTCGAAATCGTTGGTAAGAAATATCCTCTGAACATTGCTTTTGCGGAGGACTTCGTCTTCCCAGCTTGGTTGGGACATTTTTGCGAGTGCTAAATCGTAGAGCTTTTGCCAATTG
This sequence comes from Planctomycetota bacterium, assembly GCA_018969045.1. GTDB lineage: Bacteria > Planctomycetota > Planctomycetia > Pirellulales > Pirellulaceae > JBKCUI01. The sequence continues at coordinate 1,946 of JAGWZB010000225.1, forward strand.
CTCGTATCAATCGACTCGGCTTGGAAGCCGAATAAATCGTTGGACAACTCCAGGAACCACGACCATTGTACCGAGTGGTTGATGTGGTGAAGGTACTCAAAGAGCCTCGCCACTTTTTCATGGGGCGTGATATCGGGCTCTTCGATTCTCGATCGTGGCATCCCTGCGCTGTGGGCAAGCTCAGTGTAGTAGTGGTACCCCAAGAGATCTGCGATGGTATCCGAAGTCGCCCAGCGCGGGTTGATGTGGGAGTGAGGATCGACCAGAGGTACCGCATCGAGGGCTTCGAAAAGTGTCTGTGTGAGTGTCATGTTGGTTATCCGCTTATTGGTGGATTGCGAGTCTTGCTTTCGGATTGGGTTTCATCCACCACTTACAGGGGGAATCAACGCCAAGTCCGTATCGCTGTCGATGCAAAGTAGCTCGGTATCTTCCACAAAGGCACTTGATACGGCCAAACGGCTCATAAGGATCAGTTCGGCTGCTTGTGGATGGTGCTGGGCGAGCAACTCTTTGAGCTGGCGGGGGTGAATTGCTTGATCGATTTCTATCGACATCAAATCGGTTCCAACGGCTTCGCGGACGCCAGCGAATATTTTTATCGAGCACTTCATGGCGACGGGGCTCAAGGTCCAATTTGAGTTACAATCGAGAAATGGAATTCGCGGATTCTACCAAAGCGGACGGACTTTAGAACAAGCAAGCCAAGGGAATTTTTCATGGGTAAAGTCTTTGTAACTAGACGCATTCCGGAGGTTGGGATCCAGAGGCTCATGGCCGAGCATCAAGTCGAGGTGTGGCAAGGCCAAGACCCTCCTTCGAGGGAAATACTTCTTGAGCGTGTTGGCGGGTGCACGGGCATCCTTTCGATGCTCAGCGATAAGATCGATGCGCAAGTCATGGACTCAGCAGGAGGGGGACTAAAGGGCGTCGCCAATTTCGCAGTCGGCTACAACAATATCGATGTCCAGGCCGCAAAGGTTCGAGGTGTTCAAGTTGGAAATACGCCTGGCGTACTCACCAATGCGACGGCTGATATCGCCGTAGGTTTGATACTCGCAGCAGGCCGTTGTTTTGGACCCGCGATACACAATGTCCAAAGAATGCAGTGGCGAAACTGGGAACCAATGATGTTTCTTGGTCAGGAGTTCGAGGGTAAAACGCTTGGAATCCTTGGAATGGGCCGAATTGGATATGCCGTCGCGAAGCGGATGCATGGGGGCTGGGGGATGCGAATACTCTATTCGGCTCGGAACCCAAAGAATGACGCTCAAGAAAACTTCAATGCCCAACGGGTCGAGTTAGACGAGCTCCTCCAGCAGAGCGACGTCGTTAGCATCCATTGCCCAGTGACGGTTGAAACCAGGAACTTGATCGGCCAACGAGAACTCGCTTTGATGAAGCCCAATGCGATTCTGGTCAACACCGCTCGAGGAGAGGTCATCGATCAGCAGGCTTTATCCCAAGCTCTCGAAGAAGGAAAGCTTTTTGCAGCGGGTTTGGATGTCACGACACCCGAACCGATCGATGAAAATGACCCGCTGAGGCTTAGAGATAACTGTTTGATCTTACCCCATATCGGATCGGCTACCGACCAAGCACGCAATCAGATGGCGAGCATGGCTGCGGAGAACTTACTAGCGGCGATCGCTGGAAAGCCGATGCCATTTGGTGTGAGCATGACTTAGGATCTGGATCACGGAACGGTCGGATCGTTATTTGGGCAACAGGCCTAAAGCGGCCGAGGATGGACGAGCGATCACGTGGCAAGCGATCAGTTTTCCGAGCCCTTCGACTTTAGGTTTGGCAGCTTCGATGGCAGCCGTGACGGCGGCGACATCGCCCCGGATGACGACCGTGACGTATCCACCTCCGAGTTTTTCCTTACCGATCACATCGACCGATGCTGCTTTGCATGCCGTATCGATCGCTTCAAAGACTGCTGTGAAGCCTTGGGTTTCAATAAAGCCTAATGCTTGACCATTCGCGTTGGACATAGTTTCTTGTTCCGAAAGTGGTTGTTTAACGACAGCTTGTTCGATCAATACGTTGTACTCTGAGGGGCTGATGATCGCTCGAAGTGCATCTAAATCTGGGCTGTGGATGAAATGGCCGGCACGATACTGCTGCATGCTTCGAGCCGCTTGAGAACCCGCTTGGATCGCCGACTGAACATCGCTTGGAGAGCCACTGATCTTGATGACTGCGCCGAGCATATCGTTCCACTCAGCTTGGATGATCGTCACATTGGCCGACTTGGACATCGTGTCCAAAGCGACCATGCCGGAGGTCCAGCCGTTGGTTTCCAGAATTCCCAGGGAGGGAAAACCGTTTTCGTTCCCTGAGCCCCAGGTGGAGCGATCGGTCAGCGAGTTAGCCATCGGGTGGGGTCTTGAGTGAGTGAGGATCTTGCCAGCGACGTGCGGAGCCTATCGGGTTAAGCTTACGCAAGGCTAGTTCAGGAAAAGATCAAGTCAAAGAGTGAAGTGATTTTTTTATTTCTTCGAGCCATCGCGGGATCGCTTCCAAGGGTGGATCGGAGGCTTCGTACTCAAGTGCAACCCATCCGCTGTAGTTCGAGTCTTTGAGAATTCTGAGAATTCGCGGCAGGTCTGCCATTTCCTTTTTGCCCTCGGGAAACATCTCCACTTTGATTTGCGCGTTGACTGCATAAGGGGCGATGCTTGCGAGTTCCCCGTAGGGATCGCTGGTGGAGCGAAAGTTCCCAGAATCGAAATTGACGCCAAAGCTTGGGGCTTGGACACCACGGACGATCTCCAGCAGGCCTTCGGCTTTTGCCGTCACACCTCCGTGATTTTCGAGGGCCAAGTAAATACCCTTGGTGTGCGCATATTGGCAAACTTCCTGGAGTGCGCTGATGCATCGGTCACGGGTCGCTGGCCAGGAGTCGTCTTTGGGCTGGCTTCCGGCAAAGACTCGAATGGCGCCTGCACCCAAGAGTGCGTACCTGTCGATCCAAAGTTTCGTCTGCTGGATATCACGACTGCGTTTCTGATCATCCTTTTGGCAAAAGTCGTTTGCGATTGCTCCACCTGAGACGCTGACACCTCGGCGTCGGCAATGTTCTTTCAGCCGGGCGATGTAGTCATCGGTGACATCAGGAGGGAAGTAATAGCTTGTTAATTCGGCCCCTGGGATCCCTTGTTGGTGACAATAATCGACGAACTTGAACAAGTCCCAGCCATCCTTGTTGCCTTTGAGCAGATCTCGAAGGGAGTAGGCAGCCAGGCTTAGTTGCATTCGGCCTGGGGCTAAGCGCTCGATGGGTTCGATTCCCAAGGCACTGGGCAAGCCATTGGGTAAGCCACAGAGCAGACCCATCCCTGAGATTGCCGACAGGGAACCTAGAAAAGAGCGACGAACTTGGGAGCTTGGCATTTTGAAATCCTATTTCTGCGATTTTTCAGAGAGTGCGTTTTAGCGAAGTTCATTATTTTGCGGCCATCGCATCACCGGCTTACTTGACCTCTTCGGCAGTCATTTTGTAGATCGCGTAATGCCCGCCGTCGGGGTATCGGAACGACTCGGAGTCGATTTCCAGTCTCCCTTTCACCGAGACAACGCGCGTGGAAAAGGTGGCCGTTTTTCCAGCTTGCATTTCGATAATCACGCAGTCGTAAAGGGCAGCGCCGGGCCCGAAACAGCACTCCTGGTTATCTCGGACCAAAACAAACTGCTTGATTCCAGACTGTTGAAAGACCGATGTTGGCAAGATAAACCCGCGGAGCTTAACCGTCTTTTTGTTCAGCTCTTCGATTTCCTTGGTGATCATTTCTTTCTTGAAGGCCCCATCTTTTTCGATGTCAAACTTCAGGTCATCGAAAGTGATTTCGCCCCGTTTCCTGGCCGCGTCGCGAGCCTTGCGTTCTTCGGCAAGTTGTTTTTCAGATTTGGGGGCAGAGGTGACCGAAGCCGCAGCGCGGCGATCCCGATTGGGCTCCGGCGAAGGGCTTTTTTCCTGGGCTTGGGTTGGATAAGCGTTCAAAACGAACCACAGCGCCATGGCTAAAGCGATGCGAACAAACATCGCTACCCGGTCGGTAAAAGAGCTTCGTCGATTGGAGTGAATGACAAGCTGCATGGTTGCCTCGATAAGAATCCTCGGGAGTGGTGCCGGTGGCGACCTGAAATGGTCTTGGGTCGCCCCGATTATAGTGCATCCATCGGATTTTCACGAAAGAACCAAATCTCGTTGGACCAATTTGGGGGGGATCTTTCAGCAATTCGCCTGCCTTATAGTCTCAACCTCAAGCAACGCAGACACTAATCATATCATGACCGACTGTGGGTAATCAAAATCATCCGACCGTCAAGAGACCCAAGGTCATTTTGTATCATCTTGTAACGGAAAAGCAGTGCGATCGAGGTTGTTACGTTGGCTTGGGTCGGCGGCAAGTGAGTAGTTTCCCTAGGTAACTTCTACCAAGCAAAACACAGATGATTCGGGTTGTGAGGATTTAACGGCCAAGTCGACTTTAGCGAATCCGAAAAGTTTGCGGAATTTTGTCGAGATTGCTTCCAAGGAAAACTTTTCTAGCTAAACTCTGATCGTGCAGTGGTCGATCGACGGGTCTCTCCCAGGTGGATTCTTTCACAATAGGTTAATCCCCGTCGGCAGCCTTTGTTATGCATCGAGAGTTTTAGGAGCAGCACGCCGTGTGCGCTCCGGTATGTATTGTTTGGCCGCGTGGCCTTTAGATTCGTTTTCTTTGAGGAGACTACAATGAAGTTTCGCCGAGGTTTGTTTCTCGGACTGGCCGCAGCTCTTTCGGCCAGCGTGAGTTATGCAGGTGATTGCGGTTGTGCAGGTGCAGCTGCTCCAGCACAGCAAGTTGCTTCCGGTTGCGGAGGTTGCGGTGCTGGTGCCGGTGCTGGTAGTGCCGTTGTTAGCGGTGGTGTTGTTGGTGCAGACGGAGCGATCGCTGGCGGTGCCGGTTGCGGTGCTCAGATCACCTACGTCGAGCGAACTGTCATGGTTCCAACACAGGTCACCGAAAAGCGAACCGTTTCGAAGACCGTTTACAACACCGAAGAACGTGAGCGTCGCTACAACGTGACCAAGCGCGTTCCACGAACTGAAACCAAGACGGAAACCTACACGGTTCAAGTCCCAAAGACGGAAGTCAAGAAAGTTGACTACACCGTACAAGTTCCAGTGACCAAGCAAGTGGAAGAAAGCTACACCGTACAAGTTCCACGAACGGTTACCGAGCAAGTTCCTTACACCGTCAAGAAGACCGTTTACGACGATGTGACCACGACCGTTAAGGTCCAAGTTCCAAAGACCGTAACCGAAGATGTTTCTTACACCGTTCAAGTTCCAAAGACAGTTACCGAAGAAGTTTCCTACACTGTCCAAGTTCCAAACACGGTTACCGAGCAAGTTGCTTACACCGTTCAAGTTCCAAAGACAGTAACCGAAGAAGTTTCCTACACCGTTCAAGTTCCATCGACGGTTGACGAAGTTCAGACCTACACGGTCAAGGTTCCTGTAACGACCCAAGAACAAGTTCCTTACACGGTTCAAGTTCCGGTTTACACCGACGAACAAGTTCCTTACACGGTTCAAGTTCCAGTTTACACCGACGAAGTAGTCAACTACACCGTCAAGGTTCCTTACACCGAGCAACGCACCGGCAGCCGCAATGTATGCCGTCGCGTTCCAGTGACCACGACCCGCACGGTTTGCCGTGACTTGGGTTCGTACCAAACCATTACCGAAGAAGTTCCTGTAAGTGGTGGTTGCGGATCGGCTGTAAGTTCCGGTTGCGGCGGGGCAGCTGTTAGCAGCGGTTCTGGCTGTGGCGGATGTGGTGGTGGATGCGGTGGTTGCGGCGGTGCAGCAGTTGCTGCTAGCGGCAACGGTTGCGGATGCGGTGGCGAAGTTGCTGCTGCTCCAGCTACCCGTACCGTATGCCGTAAGGTTTGGGTTCCAAACGTTGTTACCGAAGAAGTTCCTGTAACGACCTACCAAAACCAAATGAGCACCGAAGAGTACACCTACAACGTGACTCTCTATCGTGACGAAGTTCAATCCAAGA
>JAGWZB010000226.1 GCA_018969045.1 Planctomycetota bacterium
ATTCCCCTTCTCCTCGGCTTCCTTGTTGATCAGAGCGTGTCCATTGAGGATCTGAGTCAACTGCTGAATCGCACCAAAGGCAATCCCGTAACTAGCAGCAAACAGGATCGTGGTGATGATGGTTGTCCGGGCCAATCCAGGCGAAAAAAGCTCTGCAATGCTGGGGCGCTTAAGTGTGCCAGAGAGCTTCTTTTCTTGCCACTTGGGTGACTCTGGCAAGAACGGGCGAATGAAGATCAATGGCAAAGCCGGGATCACTCCGGAGATCAAGGTATATCGCCACGCCTCATGCTGCCCGTAGATGGCCGGCAAAGCTTGTTTCTGAGCCAACCAAGCAGCCAACACCGCAGCGCTGCCGACCAAAAGGCCTCCGATGGAAGAGAAGGCTTGCGTGTAACCAAGAGCCTTCTCCTTTTTCTTAGGGTCATCGAATAGCTCTGCTAGCCAAGCAACCGCAGCAACAAACTCGACACACACACCGATGAAAACCAAGCACCTGCAAAACAAAAGCCAATACAAGTTGGTCGCAAAGCCGGCCGCCATGGCGGAGAAAGCGTACAGTAGAATCGAGAACGTCAACACTGCACGACGACCAAAGATGTCTGTCAAATACCCTCCCAAAAGTCCGAATATCCCGCCGACGACTGCAGGAATAAAGAACAGGGTTCTTGCCCATGCAACGTAATTGTCACTTCCAGGACTCCATAGAGCCATCGCAGCAGCACGCTCGGTCCCAGAACTGACTAACTGCTCGACCATCGGTGCACTCAGGGCTGCAATCGCAGGCTTGATGATCAACGGCAGCATCAAAAGTTCATAGATATCAAATGCAAAACCGATCGAGGCCATGATCAAAATTAGCCATACGGTGGTCGAACTGGTGTTAGAAGTGCTCATTTAGCAATCGGTTAGAAACAGAGAAACGACAAATGGCTCTCCGAGGGATCGCTCAGCGAGCTCGGTCGGCGGACTAAGTGGGGGAGGGAGGGGTAGGCGGGAACAAATGCGTTCCAGCAATGATAGCCTATAAATGCTCAGGTTGCTACCAATGACAAAAGGCTTCGCGATTTGCGAAGCCTTTTGCTAAGTTTTCAAGGAATTTCCCGAGAGCGTCGAAGGCTTAAGCGGCTAGTTGCCCCAACCTTCTTGGACGAAGTAATTGTCGACTGCATCGAGATAACCAGGTGCCGTGAATTGCGGCTTGTTCAGATCGACTGGGTTCCATACCAGGTCCGACGAGCTAGCGAGGATTCGGACGTACTGGAATCCGTTGCCAGCAGGAATTCGCAAGAAGTTCTTCTTCTCGGTCAAGACTGCGGTAAAGACTTGTCCATTGTCCCGAACTGCAGTGAGGTAGGCTCGTGAACCGTCTGCACTGAGAACCACTTCGTGGAATCGATCCCCTTCGAAACCAGCCTTGCGGGAGGTCCACTCGCTGTATCCAGAGCCGGAGTTGACGATCGCATACATTCCGCGAGATCGGAGAGTTGCATCCTTGAGGTACAGGCTTGATGCAAAGTACTCGATGGCGGACCCATACGACGGGTTGATTCCAAGGACAGGGAACTGATGCACTAGGTTCTGACCACCAGGAGGGGTGATCGTGAAGGTCTGCGATCGTACTGCAGAACCCGATTCGATCATCGATGCTGGGTTGACGTAGCTGACCGTGTAGGTCCCCGGTGGCAACAGCTCAAAGTCATAGGAGCCATCGGCATCGGTCATCTCGACCATACGAATCGTGTTCGCAGGATTCGTCGGATCTGCGTAGCTGAGGGTCACTTCGACGCCACCAACTGGCAGCTCAACAAGGCCTGCGGTGTTGTTGTCGTAAACGCCGTTTGCGTTATCGTCGACGAACACCAACCCCTTGATCGAGCTTGGCTGGAATGGATTGACCTTGATGGTGAAGTTTCCAACATCCGCGAGGGGATCTGGGTTCCCAGCGGTTGTTCCGTTGTCAACGATTCGATACTGGAATGTGAACGATTCGTTGGTTCCAAGCGGAGCAAAGTAAGTGATCGATGTTCCGTTTGGATTCAGGGTCAAAGTACCAGGAACGGTAGCTGGATCGAAGATCAAGTCGGTGATCGTCAATTTTTGTCCCGATTCATTCGGAGCCCCTTTGTTCATCGCATCAAGAGCAGCAGTCAGATCGATGACGGTATTGACACCGGCAAAGACGTCCCGCTGCAGATCGTCAGCAACCGGTGGGTTGTTGACTTCGCTGATGTACAGGTTCACAGTTCCCGTAGCGGTCAACGCTGGAGTTCCATTGTCGACAATGCTGTAGGTAAACGAGTCGAGTCCATCGACAAGGCTATTGTAGAATTGTGGTGGGGTGTAGATCAGGTTGGACCCTTGGCGTGTGATCGTTCCACCTTTGGCTGTGGTCAACGATCCGATGATGTCGACCAAGGATACCGATTGGGCCGATTCGTTGTCTGGACCTGGCTTGTCCCCAGCGATCACATCAGCAACCGGGATCGTCGCTTGGTTGCCTTCGAGATAGACCGTTGGTGGAGCAGGCAGTGTCTTGGCAACGGTGATCGGCGCGTCATTAACCGCCGAGACCGAAATCGTCAGAGTTGCACTGGCGGACTTTGGATCCGCAACCCCGGCGGTAGTCCCGTTATCGCGGACCGTGTAGAGGACTTCGGCGAATCCATTGAAGTTTGCCGAGGGCACAAATCGAATGTTGCCGTTGACCAACGAGACCGTTCCAGCGCCAGCGGTCAGCAATTGGACACTGGTAATGGTCAGCGTTTGGTTATCCTCGAAAGGACCTCGGCTGATGTCGGTCGTGAATGCTTGACCATCAAGATCCAGCGTGTTGTCTTCGTTGACCGAAGCGTTCTTACCGAACGGCTCAGGTGGATCGTTGACTTCGGAAATTTGGATCGTCAGCGTGGCGTTGACAGGAACGCTACCTGGCTTCGAGTCGGTCATTTGGTAGACAACCAGAATGGGCCCGCCGTTAACGTGTGCTGGAGCGGTATACACCACACGATCATCGCTCGGATCGTTAGGGGTATCGGTTCCTACAACCGTTGCGGTTCCTTGACCGGTCTGTGGTTGCTGAACGATCGAAAGCAACTGGCTGACGAAGCCTTCGTTGACAAAATCGTTGGCCGTCACGTTGATTGGGTAGCTGGTATCGACCGTTTTCTCGGTGGTCGAGAACTGATCATCGACGGCAAAGGGGAACGTCGGTGGCAGGATGAAGACTTCGGTTCGAGCCGAACTGGTCAAACCAAAACTGTCTTCGATCGTGTAGTTAAAAAAGTCGGTGGTGTTGACAGCGCCAGCCGGTGGTGTGTAGATCACTCGGGTGCGATCGGCGTTGAGCGATACGGTGCCACCGAGGGTTGTAGCTGTCACCGAACGGATCCTGATCGTGTCGACACTGGACTCGTTGGGTCCTGGACTGTCGTTCCGCATCACGTCTAAAGGACTTGGTGTCCCGGTCAAACCGATGACATTGAACCTAGCCGTTGCGCCCGTATCATCTACGGCAATTGGCCCATCGTTGACCGGAGTGACATCGATGGTCAAAGTCGCATCGGTCGACAGGGGCGGAGTGCCATTGTCGGTACCGCGGACGATGAAACTCACTGGACCGAAGAAGTTCAATGCTGGGGTGAATTGAAGCGACCCGTTTGCAAGGATCGTCGCAACGCCTTGGGAAGCCGTCGGCGTGGTGATCAACGAGAGGGAAACGGTTTGTCCAGATTCACCTGCAGGACCAGGTGCGAATATTTGGGTTGGAAGAACCACCAGCGGAGTGGCGGAGTCTTCGGCAATGCTGTAGTTTGTTTGAACGATCACAGGAGCGTCATTGACTGGCGTTACCGTGATTGTCAGGGTTGCGTTGGTCGAGAGAGCAGGAGAACCGTTGTCGGTTCCTCGAACCACCATGTTGACCGTGCCATTGAAATTCGCTGCGGGAGTGAATTCAAGAACCCCCGATGCATTGATCACCGCGGTGCCTTGGGCTGCCGGCGGTGGTGTTACGATCGAAAGTGTGATCAACTGGGACGACTCATTGGCAGGTCCCGGAGAGAACACATCCGTGGGATTGATCAACAGTGGCGACGCGGGGTCTTCGGTGACCGTGAAGGCTGTGTTGACCACGATCGGTGCATCGTTGACGGCATTGATATTCATCGTCACAGTACCGGTCGCAACGTCGTTGAGGTTGTTGCGAATGGTGTACGTGAACGTCACCGGTCCGTTGTAATTGGCAGCGGGCGTGAAGCGAATCGTTTGAGCTGTACCGGTACCCTCGAAAGAAACCGTTCCGCCTTCGGCAGGTTGCGTGACCGAAATGATCCCCCGGGAACTACCGAATCGATCCACGTCGTTTGCCACAACGTTGTAGGAATTAACCGGTGCATCTTCGTTGATGGTAAACACATCGTTGACCGCCGTTAAACGATCTTGGATGTTGATCACCGCCGTAGGCAGGATCACTTGGCTGGCAGTCAAATAAACGCCTTGGGCGTTGTAAAGAGCAATACCTAGATTTTCCCCTGACCCACTTCCTGGAGGAGGCAACTGAGAGATCGATGCAGCAAGATCGATGGTTCCAGAAGCACCTGCTTTGAAGGCCGTGTCAACGATTCCAAAGAAGTTCGACGCCGAGGCACTTGGAATCGGAGCACTGGAATTCGAGAAGCTACCTAAGTTCTTGACCGTTCGCTTGCCGGTTGCGGATCCCGATTCGTCCAGAACGCCGTTAGGTCCATTGACATAAAGCGGGAACTGCGATGCGATCGGCTTGTAATTCATCGCAGCCCGGGCCACCACGGTTTGGGTCGGCGATGGGCTGTCCTGGAAAGTAATCGTCGGGTTGATCACACCCAAGGTGGCCGTCAAGTTGTTTTCAGCGATCGACGCATTGGGCATGTCGACACGGGCTTTGGCATTGCGGAAGAAAATGTCAAAATTGAATCCTGGATCCGGATCGATTTCGTTGACATTGACCACGACATTGCCAGCACCGATACCGGGCAGTGCTTCCAATGCCGACTTGATGTTGGCTGCCGTAAGCGGCTTGCTGGGGATCACCACACCTGGTCGAGGCGAAGTGGTTGCAATTGGAATAAGGGTCGTGATTTCAGAGCCATAAGCAAGGCGGAAACTGCCTCCGATGGTTCCGTTGGGATCGCTCTGTCGAAGCTTCAGCGAATTGTATTCGGACCACTGCAACTGCATCTTCTCAGCCGATGTCCCGTCGCGATTGGTGTAGTTCAAATCATGGTAGGCACTAAATACACCAGATGGGTTCCCACGTAAGTCAGCCATCAAAGTTCGTACAACGAACTTCTGGCCGGTACTGACGTTGGCTTCGTAGACAAAGTCGTTGGGATTTGGATCGAGGTTTGCCCCAAGGGTACCGTCGTCGTTGAGTGCGTAGAACTCGTATTTGATTTCCGCTAGCTCACCAATCCCCTCACCACGGTTGATCGAATTGATCACCAGCAGTGCATCCAAGGGGGACAAATTGTTATCCGCATCGGCATCGACCAAGCCGCTTCGAGTCTGAGGTGCCGAACGACTGGCCAAAGACCCAGCACCGGTGGTATTCAACTGGTTGATCACCATCAACGCATCAAGCGGGGAGATTTTAAAGTCCCCGTCAACGTCGGTGGAAGCAAGATAGTTGTGGAATGGAGCGAAGTCCGAGGCCATCAATTCACGGCGCTCAAGCGACTCGAGCCGCAGCATGCGGCTTAAAAAACTCTTCTTGGATGATTTGCTAGACTGACGTTCTTTGACTCTGCGATTTTGCGAAGCGCTCATCGAAACTTCCACCATGTGCAATAAAGTGAAGTGCTCAAGGGAGGCTTGACTCAACGTTCAGCCAACTCCCACGCGGACTTTGAAAGTAGTTGGGGGGCCCCCCAATTTCAACCAACTATTCGCTATCACCCCTATTTTCGGCCCGATTCGTACGATCGATACCTATCCGGAGTCAGAGTTTTGCGACCAGCCAGCGATTTCAGGAACCAAAATCCAATGCCTCAGGACTTTAGAGGTGTTAAAACCGGTAAAGTTCCTTCGGCAGAAAAAATCCCACTTTCAGAATGTTATTCGGCCAAAACAGACCGTCGAACGGAACAAAAAACCCCTACAGGTCGCAATTCCTAAAAGAAGTTCCCTCAGGAATTCTCACAAACCAGCCCCTCAGGGACCCAGCAAGCTTAGTTGTAGCACTCTTGAGCCAGGACTTTTCCCACCCCAGGGAAACTTGACAAGACCGAGTCTCCGTAGAATTCCAAGGCTCGTTTCCACATCGTAGGCTCTTGCTCAAAAACAATTTGCGGGACGGCTGGCAAAAGCATCCAATTCTCAGCGACGATCTCTCGCTCAAGCTGAGATTTACCCCAAGTAGCATGGCCGATAAACCATCGGAGGTGCTCCGGAGAACTTTGGGCCAACTGACGCAACGTCTCTACCTGCGCAGACAAATAGACCCCATGGTCGTTGCCACCTTCGGCCAAAGTCGACTCGTTGTGGATGGCCAAGATCGGACCGTTGTTGGGCCCTCCAAAATTAAAGTGAGACATCCCGGCGGCAGCAGCACCGACAACCTCACCTTCAAACAAAAAATTTAATAGTGGCTTTGGGTCCATCACCATCGGACGATTCAAAAACACACCCACAGCACCTTGGTCGGTATGCTCAACGATTAGGCAAACGCTGTTGGCAAAGTTTGGGTCCTGGACCCACGGGCTCGAGACCAAGACCGAACCTGTCAAAAGGATTTTTCCAGAGTCACCCAATCCTTGACCGTTGCCCTCGGGCACTTGATCGCTTGGTAGTCGATTCATGGCTAACCGTCTCCTTGATAAGTGATCCTGCACAATCCTGTCCGATTTGGCACCTGAACCAAATCGCCTCCTGGATTAGCATGCAAATCCAGTGCCAATCCTTGGGTTGGCAGCAATCTGTTTGCTAGCTACCTCTAGGACCTATCACCTAAGACTGCCGAAAAAACGTTTGGTTGTCAAAAACGGCAAAGATTTTCCAAAATTGGCGGATTGAAGACCTCCACACCCTCGCAAAATTTAGACGGATGCAGGGCTAACGTGGCATAGGCCATACCGGAGCGTGTCTCGAACTCTTCAAAAACGCGCTGATTGCTCACTATCCCGAAATCGAACAGATTGTGGCTAATAATGCCCACGATTGCTTTGTATGCGATGACTATCGTACTGGGAGCATGGTTCAAAGTGTTCAACACTGATTTCGGAGAAATCAGCCCTTGGTATAGTGTAGGACATGGATTCCAAAAGCCTCGCCAACATGGTCCGTGAAAAAGGTCTCGATGTTTTCGAAAGGATGTTTCGCGCCGTGGAACTCGTGCAGGAACGACTCAACCGTGCCTGTCAGGCCCTGAACCAAGCTCAGGTTCCCTATGCGGTCGTCGGTGGAAATGCCGTCGCCGCTTGGGTGGCAACGATCGATGATGGTGCGGTTCGCAATACACGGGATGTCGACTTGCTGCTAGCAGAAGAGGATCTACCACGAGCCACCGAGGCTCTGCAAGCTGTTGGATTCCTGCGCCATGAAGTGATGGGGACCGTCGTATTCTTGGATGGCCCAGAGGGCAAACCAAGCCAAGGATTGCACATTCGACTAGCGGATCGGAAAGTTCGCCCGGAGTATGTCAGCCCAACACCTAGCGTAAATCGCACCACGGAGATCAATCAGAAACGGATCGTCGAACTCGAAGCCTTGGTCGAGATGAAACTCAACAGCTATCGAGACAAAGACCGGACTCATTTGCGGGACATGATCCAAATCGGATTGATCGATGGGAGTTGGCCGTCTCATTTTCCTGCACAGTTAGCTGAGCGACTTCAGTGGCTACTTGATGATCCCGAGGGCTGATCATCCATTTGCATTGGTCTGAACTCCTCCGAAATATCCCTCCGAAATATTTTCTTGACCAAAATCGCGACAAAAACCTAAGGGTCGATACATTCGATTCG
>JAGWZB010000227.1 GCA_018969045.1 Planctomycetota bacterium
TTTTTGAACTCGGCAGCGACTTCACGAATCACGTGAATGCTTTCAGCTTCAAGCTGTTTTAAGTGGGTCAGGTTGTAGGAATTCATTGCGTTGCGTGCCGGGGCTGCATTAGGAAAGAACTTTGGTTTGCTTCAGGTTTTACCGGATTTTCGGGGTCTAGGTCAACGCGTCCGGACAAAAACAAAAGACGCAAGCAGCATGCTTGCGTCTTTTATTCTTTAGTTATTCTTTAGTATTATTTTAGGACTGGCGGATTGAAAATCAAAATCCGTTACGCCTTGGCTCGCGCAGCCAACTGCTTCTTGCGTTCGTTGATGATGTCATCTTGCAAACTGCGAGGAACGGGTGAATAACGAGCCAGTTCCATAGCAAAGGTTCCTTGGCCCTTGGTCATGCTTCGAAGATCGGTTGCATATCCGAAGGTGTTGGCAAGGGGAACTTCTGCGGTGATGTAGGAGATACCATCTCGAGCGTCGGTATTGTTGACCAACCCCCGGCGGGCGATGATGTCACCGACGACCGACCCTTGGTAATCTTCAGGGCATTCGACATCGCACTTCATGATCGGCTCAAGGAGCATTGGGTTGGAGGATCGCATCGTTTCCCGGAAGCAGTCGCAGGCGGCGATGTAAAACGCTCGTTCGCTCGAGTCGACATCGTGGTAGCTACCGTCTTCAAGGTCGATCTTTACGCCCACGACCGGGAATTCAGCCAAGGGGCCTTTGAACATCGAGTCGCGGAAGCCTTTTTCGACCGGTGGAATGAACTGCTTGGGGATCCGTCCTCCGGTGACGTGGTCTTCGAATTCAAAGGTTTTTTCACCTTCGGGGTCCATTGGAGACAGCTTGCCTACGATGTGAGCAAATTGACCCGAACCACCGGTTTGTTTCTTGTGTTTGTAGTTGAATTCCTTGAGTTCACCCGGGGTTTCGCGATAGCTAACCTTGGGCGCACCTACTTGGACCTCGACTTTGTATTCCCGTCGCATGCGTTCTACGTAGATATCCAAGTGCAATTCACCCATCCCGCAGATGATCGTCTCGCTGGTTTCTTCGTCGTTGTAGACTTGGAACGTCGGATCTTCTTTGCGGAAGCGGTTGAGAGCCTTGCTCATCTTGTCGGCATCGGCGCGGCTGGCTGGAGTGACCGCGACTTTAATGACCGGTTCAGGAACGTACATACTTTCAAGGCTACAGAACTCTCGCTCGTTGCTGTAGGTTTCACCGCTTGCGCAGTCGATCCCCATGATGGCGACGATATCACCGGCTTCGGCAACATCGATTTCTTCGCGTTTGTCAGCGTGCATGCGAACGATACGGCTGAAGCGTTCTTTCTTGGCCGTTCGTTGGTTGACGTACATCTCACCCTTCGCGATCTTGCCTTGGTAGATCCGCATGAAGGTCAGCTGTCCAAACGGATCTTCGACGATCTTGAATGCCATGCCGACGAAGGGCTTGTCGGGACTTGGTTCCAAAGCCATCTTCTCTTCTTCGTTGCCATACTTACGAGCCGAAATGGTTCGCTCAAGCGGGCTTGGCAGGTACTGCAGCACGGCGTCTAGCAGCAGTTGTACTCCTTTGTTTTTGTAAGCCGATCCGCAGAAGACCGGTGTGATCTTGCGGGCTTGGGTGGCGTCTTTGCAAGCTTGGTAGATCAGCTCGCTGGGAACTTCTTGTTCGTTGAACAGCAGTTCCATGAGTTGTTCGTTGAAGTCCGATAGGCCGTCGAGCATCTTTTGACGCATTTCCTTGGCCTTGGCGACATAGTCCGCAGGGATTTCTTCTTCCCGAACGTTTTCCCCGTCCTTGCCATCGAAGTAAAAGGCCTTCATGGTGATCAGGTCGATCACACCTTCGAATGTTTCACCAGCGCCGATGGGGATTTGCATCATGATCGCGTTGGCGTTGAGTTTGTCGCGGACCTGCTGAGCCACGCGATAGGCATCGGCTCCGGTGCGGTCCATTTTGTTGACGAACGCCAAGCGAGGCACACCGTAACGGCGCATTTGACGATCGACCGTCAAGGACTGGCTCTGCACGCCACCGACGGAGCACAGAACCAACACGGCTCCATCCAAAACCCGGAGCGATCGTTCGACTTCGATCGTAAAGTCCACGTGACCCGGGGTGTCGATCAAGTTGATGATGTTGTCTTTCCATTGCAACTGGGTGGCCGCAGAGGTGATCGTAATGCCACGCTCTTTCTCCAGTTCCATAAAGTCCATCGTCGCCCCATCGCCATCGCCTTTGACTTCTTCGATTTTATGAATCCGGCCGGCGTAGAACAAAATCCGTTCGCTGAGGGTGGTTTTACCCGAGTCGATGTGCGCGCTGATTCCGATGTTGCGTAGTTTGGTAAGGTCCATAGTCTTAAGTTCACCCACAGAAAACGAAAATGTCCTGCATTTCCTAGAAATTGACGAGTTGAGAGTTTACAGAAGTATTGGTTTAGGAAAAGACCAAATCGTGGGTTACTCCGGGTCCAAAGGCGGACTAAAATAAGGCCCAGCAAGGAGTTAGTGCGCAGCGTAACGGGTGTTGCTGCCCTGGCCGTTCTCGTTGAATCCCCAGTTCTCATTCGAAATAGAAACCGCAGGTTGTCTTTTATGCGTTATTGGATCGACTGGATTTTACACGTCGACAAGCATCTTCGGGAACTGATGGATGCCGTGGGAGCACCCTGGCTCTACAGCATCCTTTTCCTGATCGTTTTTTGCGAGACTGGGTTGGTTGTATTGCCATTTTTACCCGGAGATTCGTTGCTTTTTGCAGCAGGATCGCTCTGCGCGATCGACGGTTCACCGATGAGCATCTGGATTCTTTGGCCACTGCTGGTCGTGGCCGCGATCCTGGGTGATGCAGTGAATTACTCGATTGGATATAAAACCGGGCCCAAGGTTTTTCGTAGCCAGAACTCTAGATGGTTTCATCATGAACACCTCGACCGCGCCCAGAAGTTCTACGACCGTTACGGAGCCAAGACGATCATCCTTGCGCGATTCGTACCGATCGTCCGAACCTTTGCCCCCTTTGTGGCGGGGATCGGCAAAATGAACTTTTTCAAGTTTTGGATCTACAACATCACAGGGGGAGTTCTGTGGGTCACACTCTTTCTCTTTGCAGGTTACTTTTTGGCGAAAGTGGAATGGATCCAAAAGAATTTTTTCTTGGTCACCATCGGTATCATCTTGCTGAGCGTTGTCCCAATCCTTTGGGAGTTATGGCAAGAAAGGCGACGTAGGTCTGAGCAAAATCCCTCAGAGGCTTCCTGATGCGGGTCGATCTCTGGAGATTGAATCCTTGGTATATTGCTCCGTCGAACCCAATCGATCGATCTCATTAACGGGAATCCTCTTCCATGGAAATCACCCATCACGGTGGCTATTTAGGCGTCACCGGCTCATGCCATCAACTCCATCTGAATTCCGCCGAATCGATCTTGATCGACTGCGGTTCTTTCCAAGGGGCCGACGCTCGTCGACGCACCTCTCCGGAAATTGAATTTTCTCTCGATGGGATTAAGGCTTTACTGCTGACCCACGTCCATATCGATCACATCGGCAGGATCCCTTATTTGATCCAAGCTGGGTTTGATCGACCGATATACTGCACCCCACCGACGGCCAAGTTCCTGCCGGTGATGCTCGAAGATGCGATTCGACTAGGAATCACCAAGAACAAAAAAGTCGTAGGGAGTCTTGTCAAGTCGATCACGGAGCTGATCCATCCGGTCTCGTACGGCAAGTGGCAAAGCTTGCCTGGAAATGCAGAATTCCGTTTCTCGACTGCTGGCCATATCCTGGGTGCTGCGGTCATCGAGATCAAAAACAAAGACGCATGGATTTGCTTTAGCGGGGATCTGGGTTCAAGGTGTACTCCCATTTTGAATCCACCTGTCTCCCCCGAAAGGGCCGATCTGCTGGTGCTCGAGAGTACCTACGGTGACAGGATCCACGAAGGTCGCGAGACTAGGATGGAAAGGCTCGAAGCGATCTTGCTCGAAACGCTTGAAAATCGAGGAGTCACCCTCATCCCAGCATTCAGCCTTGGACGAACCCAAGAGTTGCTCTATGAACTGAACCAAATCATCGAAGGGATCGGCAAGAAACACGGCTCGTCTGCTCTGAGCGCCTACGACATCATCGTCGATTCCCCGCTTGCAATCAAACTCACCGACATCTACGAACAGATGGAGCCCTACTGGGGCCAGGAAGCCCGCGAGATCCTGACGGTCGATAAACAACCCTTCGTCTTCAACAACTTGATCGAAATCGATCGAGCTGGTGAGTCGGCCGGTAACCTCGAGTACCTCAAGCGTTCCGGCAAGCCGGCGATCGTCATCGCTGGCAGTGGCATGTGCGCCGGGGGGCGGATCATGGATTATCTGCGAGCGTTTTTGTCTCGTCCCAATACCGATATCGTTTTTGTCGGTTACCAAGCCGTTGGTACGACCGGTCGCGCGATTCAAGACTGCCAAGAGGGCAAGTGCTCGGTACGCATCGACCAGCATGAATATCCTGTGAGGGCCAAAACCCATACACTCAGCGGATACTCCGCACACGCCGATCAACTCGACTTGATCAAGTTCGTTCAAGGCATCCCAAAACCACCCAAAGAAATCCGCCTCGTCCACGGCGAAGACCATGCCAAAGAAGTCCTCCAAAAGAAACTCCAAGAGCTTGGCTACAACACCGTCTATTTCAAGGACGATCGAAACGACGCCCCTATACGAAACAGCAATCACTAAAGACTCCGGGTTGATGCAGATTCGAGGAGCATCGACCCATAACCTTCGTCACGTCGATATCGATCTGCCGCGTGGCAAAATGATCGTACTGACCGGAGTCTCCGGCTCTGGAAAAAGCTCCCTTGCCTTCGATACCCTCTTTGCAGAGAGCCAACGCCAGTACCTTCAAAGTCTTTCGACCTATACCAGGCAGTTCCTAGACCAAATGGAACGCCCTAAACTCGACTCCATCAAAGGCCTGCAGCCTTGTCTGAGCATCGATCAATCCCAAGGAACCCAAAGCCCACGCAGCACCGTCGGTACGATCACAGAGATCTATGATTACCTTCGACTCTTGATGGCTCGAGTCGCCACTGCCAGTTGCCATAAGTGCAACGAGCCTATCCTTAGGCAGTCCTCCGAAGCGATCGTCGAGGCGGTGACGAAATCTCCCGAAGGAACCAAGTTGACGATCATGGCTCCCATGGTCCTGGATCGCAAAGGATCGCATGCGGATGTCTTTTCCAAGATCGAAAAAACCGGATTGCTCAAAGTTCGAGTCGATGGACAGTTGTACGAACTCGATGAAGTCCCAAAATTGGCCGTACGAAAAGAACACACGATCGAGGCGATCGTCGATCGTATCATCGTCCGTCAAGACAGTCACCAGCGCATCGAAAAAGCCATCCTCGATGGACTACAACTGACCGGTGGTTTGGTTCGTACATTGAGCGACCAAGCCGAGCACCTGTACTCGACTCGATTTGCCTGCGTCAAGTGCGGGATCAGTCTTCCAGAAATCGAACCCAGAACCTTCAGCTTCAACAGCGCCTATGGTGCGTGCCCTCGATGCCAAGGGTACGGAACCGTCGGAGAGGATAGAGACAAAATTTGCCCTGAGTGCCAGGGGTCCAGGCTCAAACCCGAGTCCCTTGCGATAAGACTTCAAGGTCTCTCGATCGCCCAAATCACGGCTTATTCGATCGATGCCCTTGGCGCATGGCTCAAGCAACTAGCTTGGGATCCAGATCGCAAAAAAATCGCTTATCCAATTCTTCAAGAGATTCTCCCCAGGCTCGATTATCTTGCCCAAGTCGGCTTGGGATACCTGACACTTGATCGCCCAGGTCAAACCTTAAGCGGAGGAGAGCTCCAACGGGTGCGACTGGCAACAAGCGTCGGAACAGGCCTGACCGGAGTATGCTACGTACTGGACGAACCTTCGATCGGTCTGCACTCTCGCGATACTCAGCGGTTGATCAGTATCCTTCGATCGCTCAAGTCCAAAGGCAACAGCATCGTTGTAGTCGAGCATGACGAATCGATGATGAAGGCTGCCGATGTCGTCGTGGATATGGGGCCCGGTGCTGGGACGCTCGGCGGCAAAGTCGTCGCCCAAGGAAGCTTGAGCCAAGTCCTGCTATGCCAAGAGTCCCTGACCGGAAAATACTTGCAAGCCGACTACTCGATGCATCAAAGCGATCGAAGACCGGTTGACAAGAAGCATTCGATGCTGCGAATCGAAGGTGTTTGCAAAAACAACTTGCAAGATGTGTCGGTCGAATTCCCTTTGGGCCGTCTGATCGCGATCAGCGGAGTCAGCGGCAGTGGAAAAAGTACACTCATTCACGACACGCTAGTACCCGCCCTCGGAATGTGGCTTGCTCAAGCGAAACGCTCCGGCAGGCACTGGAGGGGACTCAGCGGAGTTGATTCGGTTGAACGACTTATCGAGATCGACCAATCACCCATAGGACGCTCGGCTCGCAGCACCCCGGCCACCTACTGCGGGCTGTGGGACTCGGTTCGCAAAGTCTTTTCCGCCTCGAGGGATGCCAAAACACGCGGTTATCAAGCCAATCGATTCAGCTTCAATTCCGGCGATGGACGCTGCGAGACCTGCGCAGGTGCAGGTCGCGTCAAATTGGAAATGAGCTTTCTGGAGCAAGTCGATGTCCCTTGTTCGGCCTGCTCTGCGAGACGATTCAATCGCTCAACACTCGGAGTCAAATTCAAGGATAAAAACATTGCGGATGTTTTGGAAATGACGATCGATCAAGCGGCTGGATTTTTTGATAGCTTTGCAGATTTGCAAAATGCTTTGCGCTCCTTGCAAGCCGTCGGACTAGGCTACCTGACCTTGGGCCAACGATCTACAACTCTCAGCGGTGGTGAAGCTCAACGCATCAAGCTTGCGACGGAATTGCAAAAACGAACGACTGGATCCACCCTGTATGTACTGGACGAACCCACGACAGGTCTGCACCTTGCGGATATCGAACGCGTCGTGAAATTGCTCAACGGATTGGTCGACAAAGGAAACACGGTGATTGTCGTGGAGCATCAATTGGATCTGATATCCTGCTGCGACTGGATCATCGATCTTGGCCCCGAAGGGGGCATCGGCGGTGGACAAGTCGTTGGAGTCGGCACCCCCGATCAAATCGCTCGATTCAATACTCCCACGGGCAAGGCCCTCAAGGAATTTTTCGACTCGAAACGTTAAAGCTTCAGTCCACAGACTGCGGTCATCGCTGGTCTATCGCTTGCGATGAAGCTTTTCGGGAGTTCCGGGGACTTGCATGTTATCCGGACTCTCAGGAGCTTTCTCAAGCGTTAGGAGGGCAAATAAGTCAGCCAGTTCCTCTGGAGTCAATTGGTTTTCAATTCCCTCGGGCATCAGGGACCTCTTGTCCTGCTGGAATATCTCAATCTCCTGTGCAGGTACGCTGACAATCTTGCCTCCCTGGGTCTTAACGACCGTCTTTTGATCATCTTTTGATACAAGCAAACCTGTAATGACCGAGCCATCTTGGGTTCGGATCGTCACAGACCTATACGCATCACCGATGACAAGGCTGGGGTTAAAGACACTCACAAGCAGTTGTTCAAAGGAGCCTCGCCCGTTGGCCGTGATGCTGGGTCCAACTTCGATGCCCCGATCGTGCATCACATGGCACTGCCCGCAAATCCGATCGTAAACAAGCCATCCTTTTTTCGCATCTCCGCGCACATCGGCGTTGAGTTGCTGGCTCATGGCCCGGACAACCTTATCCCGCTCTTGGGTTCCCTCGACATTCACGCTACCAAAGATCTTGGTGACAAGATCCTTTGCCTTTGGGGATCCCTGTGTAGCAAGGAGTCGAATTCGATTGGGGCTGAGCAACTCCTTGCGCAATTTTCCTTGAGCGATCCAACTTAGCAGTGTGCTGGCTGTAGGCT
>JAGWZB010000228.1 GCA_018969045.1 Planctomycetota bacterium
AGCTCGATGGCGCGTTTGGGTTCAAATAGATTTCCGGTGAGCATGGATAGTCCATGGTAGGGTTCGATACGTCCAGAATCGATCTGAGCGATTCGAAGTCCCTGACCAATCTTTGGACCGACTTCACGCAAAAACTGCATCGCGCCAGGTTCGAAACCAAGCCATAGCAGGTGGTCAAGTGTGCGTTCGAATCGAAAGTCCCCGAATGGATCGAGATCTTCGGCTTTATGCTGGCGTCGGCTGGGTTGCTTTCGAGGAATATTCTTCGACCTATTGCTTCTTGGTTGTGAGGAAGCGATTGAATTAGGTTCGATTTGATTTTTGATTTCTAAGGCTGCTGCAAAGGCCCCTGAACAATCGTCCCGATGTGGCCAGAGTCGGTAGCAGCCTGGTTGGATAGGAGACTCCCAGTGGTTCAGATTCCCGACCGGGAGAATCGAGACCGACTCTGGGTAGGATGCTAGGAACGCAGCGACTTGGTCTTCGTTCTCTTGGATTGAAAAGGTGCATGTCGAAAGGATCAATCGGCCACCTGGCCGGACCAGTTGCAAAGCGTTGCTTAGAATTCTTTTGGCTCTTGCGGCGCAGTGGTTTACATGGTTGATGGCGAAACTGCTTTCGGTTTGGCGTTGGCGACCGATGAGTGACTGGCCGCTGCATGGGACATCGACAAGGACTGCATCGAAGCGTCCTGGTAGGATTTCTGCAAGCGACTCGGAGTCCAAGTTGCTTACGACATAGTTTGCCCGGCCCGTTCTACCTAGGGTGTACCGCAGCACATCTAGGCGACTGGCGATGACTTCGTTGGCAAGCAACATGCCTTCGGGGCCTAGGGCTTCTGAGATCGCAGAAGCTTTTCCTCCTGGTGCGGCGCATAAGTCGCAGACCCAATCGGTAGTCTTGATTCCTAGCATGGCAAGTGGCAGCATGGAGCCGGAGTCTTGGATGTAATAGTCTGCTGCAGCGTACTGAAGGTATCCTCCAGGTCGAATGCTTGAATCGACCAGTCGCAAGCCTTGTTGGTACCAATCCACTGGGCGAGTTTCAAATGGAATCGTTGATTGAGCGCGATCCAAACGAGGCCGAATGGACTTTGAGGGACGCATCCCAAGCGAATTGATGAAGGGCTCGATTTCGGAGGGGTGGATTAGGGAATCAAGACGGTCGATCATGGAGTCAGCTCTGGGGACTTGATTGTCAGGGGGTTTTGGAGCATGATCTTGGGTTGTCCCTTGGATAGTCCCCGATTGAAGCTGCCTTGGAAACCACGAAGAAACCTCATGAATTCAATGATTATCGATCCTGTACTGACTCCGGCCAAGACCATCGATGGGCGGATCCCTAAAAGGGACGAAGTTCCCAAGTCTGAGTGTTTGTGCGATTATTGCACCGCCAAGTGCTGTCGATATTTTGCACTTCCGATCGAGGAGCCGACCACTCAGCAGGATTTTGATTTCATGCGTTGGTATTTGCTGCACGACCGGGCTAGTGTTTTCGTCGAGGATGATGTGTGGTACTTGCTGGTCCATACGGCTTGTAAACACCTGCAAGGAGACCATCGCTGTGGAATATACCAGACGCGACCGCAGATATGCCGAAGCTACACGACCGAGTCGTGCGAGTTTGACGAAGATGCCGTCTACGAAATGTACTTCGAGATGGCAGAGCAAGTGGCCGAGTATTCAGAAGCCAGATTCTTCAGCGATGGGGATTCGATCCGATCGGCTGAACCGCCGCTGCTACCGCTCTTGAACTGAGCCAGCCTAAAATTTGCGGCTTGCCTCAAATTGCGACGGGATCTCAAGTTGCAATACTTGCCTGAGGGAAGTCCGCTCAAGCTCTTGGCTTGAGCGGAACCACAGACAAATCAGAACAGGATTGTGCTAGAGGTAGCGCTGGAGCATTCGATCGAAGGCTTTTTCGAGCATCTCGTCGGAATCGTATTTGCCTGAGGCGATCGCTTCTCGCATCTGGGCAACTTTGTCGGCTCGAAAAGTTTCCGTCGATTGGCTACCGGAGACCGCAAGGGCTTCAGGCGATAGCTCGAGTTGATCGACGGGCTCTTGGATCCCACCGGCTTTGGCAACCGATTGGTTCTCGATGGGGGAAGCCGATTTGGATGCGGCCCGGAGTGCATCAGCACCGGAAACGGACATGTTGTTCGAAATTTGCATAGCTCTATCTCTCCAGTGAATCACTTCGTGGAATGGACTGCGGAATCGCTCGCCGAGGTACTAGTCACACACCAGTACTCCATTGGAATCTTCGCAGTCCATGTCGCAGAGAAAGACCATCCGTACCGGTCAAGGCGACTTTGCAAAGAGACATCGCTGTTTGCGAGCGTCTCGTTGCATCGGATTCTCTTTCCTGCAACTCCAACGAATTTGGTCTCCTACCGAATAACCAAATTGTACGAATTTTAGCGTTTCAGATCCTCACCAGAATGGTCGGTTCCAGTCGATTTTCCAAAGTCTTTTTCTTCCTGCTGGTTTGCCAGCGAGTATTCCCTGGCAGCTGGATTCAAGACCCGCAATGCATCGATAGCATCGCAATCGCTGTGCCAATGATGCGTCGGCTCTGCGATAGTTCCGAGAATTTGAAATATCTACCCGAACATGGGTATACCTTGCTTGCTATCTTCGACGCAAGCTCTCCAGCTTACCAAATCAGCTAGTCGGAAGGCACCAAGTC
The DNA here is from genome assembly GCA_018969045.1 of Planctomycetota bacterium. Lineage (GTDB taxonomy): Bacteria > Planctomycetota > Planctomycetia > Pirellulales > Pirellulaceae > JBKCUI01. The sequence goes on from JAGWZB010000228.1 coordinate 2,692, forward strand.
AACAAATGGATTTGCTTGCATTTGCAGTTTTTACAAGGTGTTTGAAATTTTTTCCGGTCGCGTTGTAAATCGATGTTGACTGCGCTGGGGGCCTTTTTCTAAGTTGTCGGGCATGGTTGGTGCATTGCTGATCTTTGGCAAGACATTTTAGAAATTGGCAGGCTCAAGAACGCCACCGAGTTAGGGGCCATCGAGCGTTGATCGCATGGATGCGATCGCCTTGATGGTCGCGCAATGCGAGGCGAGTCAGGGGCTATGGAGCGATCAGGGCGAAGGGAATTGCCTTGGTTGACTTCGCCAGTTTTCAAACCGAGTCATTGTTGATCGATTGGCTCCCGGAAGCTCGTAGTCCTCCGTCCCCCCTGGGACTCGTTCACGTCCGGGAGCCATTTTTTATTCGTATTTATCAACTGGTCGGGATCGACTGGCAGAGCCGATCGAGATACTCGTAGGCGACATCTGCTCCGGCAACCAATTGCAGTTCGATCTCCAGGGCCCACAGCGGGATAGTTCCAAGTTGGTTGCTCGATAGCTTGGCCAAGTCTTTTCCTGTGCAAACGATCGCCTCTGCAGTTTGGCTACATCGGGAGGCCCGTTCCAGGATTCCTTGAATATCCATAGGGTTATAGGGGTGATGATCTGGGAAGCAAACTTGGTCGATCACATCAACGGATAATCCTTGGATCGTGTTGACGAAGGCTTTAGGGTTTCCGATCCCGCACAATGCCAGGACTGGCTTGCCCTTGAAGTAATCCAGTGGAAGTGTGTCTCCCGAGGCGTTTCTCCAGCGGATGGGAGCGTGGATGCTTTCGACCCAACCGGCCTTGGGGTTGATCCTTTGGACTTTGGTTCGAAGATTGGCCAGTTCTTGTGTGGTGACTTGATCGGATCGAGTCACGATCACCAGGTCCGCGCGTCGAAGACCATAGAGTGGTTCCCTAAGCAAGCCTCTGGGGAGCAGATATCCAAAGCCCATCGGGTTGGTGGCATCCAGTAGGACAATATCCAAATCCCGTTCTAAGCGTCTGTGTTGAAACCCGTCATCTAGCAGGAGTATTTCCATTCCGAGTTCTTCGACCGCAACCTTTGCGGTTTCAATCCGATTGGGGGATTGCAAATGAGGAACGTCCGGCAAAAGGTTTTCGATTTCCTTGGCTTCATCGTTCTGGCCATCGGCAAGTGCACCATAGCCTCGGGATAATATGGCAACGCGAAGCCCACGTTGCCTGATCCATTTTGCAAGCCAGACACAGGCGGGAGTTTTGCCGGTACCTCCTGCGGTCATATTTCCAATCGAAATCACCGATGCGGTGGGCCTGTAAGTCCGAATCCATCGCCATTGATAGGCTTTATTGCGGAGCTCGACAGCGAAATGATAAGGGAGTGATGCAGCCCATAAAGCAGCCTTAACCGACAATGAACTCATCGTTCTATCGGTACTTCGAAGGTACTTTTCCAACGGATGCATCAGTTCTGGCTTCTATCTCGAAAGGGTCAGTTGCTGGGATTGTAAGGAACCCGTCGAGGGTTTCAAAGCCATCTTTATCGTCACATTTAGGGATGAAACACCCGGATTTCCGCGTTCGATTATAGTCAAATGGTCTTGCTAAAAAACTCGCTTTGGCGGTATTCCCACGTGCACGGAAAAATGCCATCGATGCGAATTGAATGGAGCTGAGCGATGATTCAAGTGAGAACTATGCCAGGGTGGTACCTTTTTGCGATATCGGTTTTCATCGCTCTTTGCGCCAATAGAACGGTGACGATCAGTCAATCGGAATTGCCTCCTTTGCCCCAGCGATCGCTTCAGGATCAGCAACCTCAAGGGCCCCTTGCTAGGCCTGCGGCATACGGGTCCAACGAATTTTCCAATGGTGGAATTCACGTCGTTGGAACCTCGACAAGTTGTTCGACGGCCACGCACATGATGACCACAGCGACCTTGAGCAATGGGCATCAACAGTTGGTGATTGTCGACCCAGCCAAACTAACTTTGGCGGTGTATCATGTGGACTCTTCCCGAGGGGATATTCAGCTTAGAAGCGTTCGGAAAATCGAAGCGGATTTTTCATTGGAAGAGTTCAACCTTAGCGAACCTACGCCTTCGACGATTCGCCGAAATGCAAAACTATCAGGCGCCCGTTGATGATTCGCTCGATCGAGCGTTCGAGCTTATCATTTCAGATCCACAGGCATGAATTTGATCGGGATCGGACTTTTGGGGTTGTCCAAAACGATCGCTAGTTTCCCGGCCAAAAGTTCATCGAGTTCATGGCCGACTAAATCGGCCCTCCAGCCGTTAAGCAGAGCAGGCAGAGTTTCCGGTTGATGATCGGGCTCTAGCCTGAACTGGACGAAGTCTCTCAAGTCATCGGCTGTGGCTACAAGGGCGGGGGAAATATGTTTGTGATGGCAGATAAATGCCATAGCAGCCGAAAGAAATTGCGTGAGCATGCTAGGTGGTTGCCCTTTGCCATACCGGAACTTCTTGGGCCAGCGCGGTGGAGGCTCCTTTTGGGATTCCTCGATGACTTGAGCGATTTCTGGGATCAGCGGTTTGGTGTTGCGGTACTCCATGCCTCGAAGGGAAAGCAAATGCTTCGGATCGGTAGAGCCTCTTCTAGCAAGCTCTACCAGTAGATCGTCGCGAAGGATCCGCCGTGCAGGTACGTTTTTCTCTTTAGCTTTTTGGTCTCGCCAATTCCAAATACCTCGAGCGACGCTTAAGTGAGGGCCTGATAGTGCTGAGACACCGCTGACACGATGCCAATTTTCGCTGGATTCGAATTCGTAAAGCTCTTCCTGCTTGGCGCGGGTCTCTTGAAGTAGCCACTCGAGCCGACCATGTTTGTATAGCCGCTCGGCAAAATGATCATGAATGACCAGCAAGTCTCGAACATCTTGGGCTGCGTATTCGAGTTGTCGGCGTGTCAAAGGGCGTACTCGCCAATCGGACCTGGTTTCCTCTTTATCCAAGCTCTTGCCGACAACGCGCTGAACTAGCTTGGCATAAGACGCCGGATACTCGAGTCCCAGAAACCCCGCTGCGATTTGAATGTCAAAAAGATTTGGGATTTGTTTTTCGGTGGCTCGATAACTAAAAAGGGTTTCTTCACGACCTGCATGAACAACCACCGTCCGCCCTGGCGCGGTGAGCATCCGCCAAAAGCACGACAAATCATCGATGATCATCGGATCGATGATGGCAATTCCCGAGTGGGTCTTTACCTGAATCAAACACAGCTCGGGTCGGTAGGAATCCTCAGACACAAACTCGGTGTCAAACCCCAGCAACCTGCAATCCTCATTGGCACGGCACCAATCCTCTAGAACCGCAGAATCCTCAATCCAAAGAAAGTCCGTTGCCAAGCTGCCCCTCAAAGTCTGCGTCGATGTCGCTATACTAATAAAAAACCTGTGACTCAACCTGCCTTAAGCACACCAAGTCGTCAAACCGCTAGTTTTAATCCTTATCGATGACCAATTCAACTGCATGCAATCTCCTGGTCAGCGCACGCTCACTGGATGAAAGTACCCTTTTGCAAAAATTGCAAGTGCCATGGATCGATCTGAAAGAGCCTCGAAACGGCCCTCTTGGCCGTCCATCCTTGACCATCACCCAACTCTTCGCATCAAGGATGCTCCGATCCAGGAATACTGGACATTGGAGCATCGCCGGCGGTGAACTAAGCGATTGGAATGTCCAAGAAGATGCCCCTTTTATCCACTCCCTGGGCGCAAAAGGTCATATCAAATGGGGGTTAGCTAACTCCCTTGGGCTAGAAGGATGGGAATGCAAACTCGCATCGCTTGTAGAGCAATTGCCAGATCCCCAACAAGCTATCTTGGTTCACTATGCCGACTCGGAACTGGTTCAATCTCCCACTTGGGATTCCGTAATGCAGCAAGCCAAAGCGCTAGGAATCGGTAAAGTCCTGATCGATACGGCGATCAAAAATGGAAAAACGCTTCAAGACCATATACCCCTTGCACGGCTCGCGGAGAAAATCCGCCACTCGCAAGGGCTCGGACTCCAAATCGCGATCGCCGGATCCATCCCCCTTGAGGACCTTAAAATTTACTCCCAACTCAATCCCAATTGGATCGGTATCCGAGGTGCCGTCTGTTCCAATCCACTCCAAAGAGAAAGTACGATCGATCCGAATCTCGTTTCCGAAGCCCTCGCGCAGATCTCAGATCCTACTCATGTGTAAAAGCATGGCGTGGGATTATTCTGGCGAATCGGGGGCTCAGAAGTTCATCATCCCACCGCTGGCCTTGCGCGCCAGTGGAGGCTTCACGTGGAGGCTTCATTTAGTGCTACCAAGTCCCACTGGGCCTCAATAATTCCCGAAGAACCTGCAACAAACCAAGGCCTTGCCAGAGTGTCATCGAACCGAAAACCACAGGCTCTCTCTGGAGTGATCCTCCAAAAAGGAATCCCCATCGGTGGTTTGGCTATCCCCTCCGAAAACTCCGATGAGTTCATACGGGTCTTCTGCCTTGAATACCAAGCACTCGGACTCGATGCGAAATTGGTAGCAAGCTCCCCAAGTCCATTGGAGATGCTAGGCCGTTGCACCAAAGCGCCCGATCGTCAAACTCAAGCCAATCCCTACAACCTGGATTCCTAGCAACTCAGTAATCCTCGTTAAGGTCGCAGGTCGAAGTCGTTTTCTGGACCTAGGAAATCGCAGCCCAGGTCGACCCTGACTAAATTCTCAGGCATGTTCTTGCAATATCGCTTAAGGCGGTTCACTGACGACGATGAACAACGCTTCGAACGACCCAAACTTGAACCCTATGGAGCAGCAGGACGACTGCGACATCGACTGCTCATCGATTCAGTTCGAGCAACCCGACCGCTTGGCGCAATTGAACGCTAGGTACGACGCGGTATTGGATCAAATCGATGTATTAGATTCGCGAATCCAAAGGCTGCTCGCCCAAATTCCCCTCGAAAAGACTTAGATCGCTCTGTGCGAAGGCTTTCCCGGTTGACTCGGCTAGGGGCAGCAACGATAAATTGGGGGTGTGTCGAAGGTAGTCTGGACGGTTAGGTCGTCGGGCTGACCTACCTAGAGCACCGGGTGTCGAGCACCCGCCTTCCATCAATTACCCGCCTAAAGATCGAGTTGGACCATGCGCGGAAAGATTCTGTTGCGTTGCGGCGCATCGTCCCGGGCCATCGAAGCTTGGTCATGTGGAGTTGGCGTTTGGAAGTGCTTGGTAGTCTTTCTTGTCTTGAGTCTA
>JAGWZB010000229.1 GCA_018969045.1 Planctomycetota bacterium
TTGCCGGCACCGTTGGGGCCAAGCAACCCGAACATCCCTTCGGGGATCGTTAAAGAAACGCGGTCGAGGGCTTGAACCCCCCCGGGGTAGGTTTTGCTTAAGTTTTCAATCGATAGGTGCATGGCCGTTACTTCGTTTATTCCCGAGCGATCTTGGAATTGGAATGGATAATCTTCTTGGAGAATAGCCCTAATTCCTTCCCTCAAACACCACTCTTTACAAATCGAAAAGGTTAGCTGGTGTGGGCACGCCGAATGGATTCTGTCGTTGAGAAAAACGGAAGCATGCTAAGCCCTGCGAGGGGGGCCAGAAGAAGCATTCCAACAGGTCCAAACTCGTCTCTGAACAAGTACCACCCGAGGATCGCTAAACAGGTGCCAATCCCCCAAATTCCAAGGGCCGTCCCAAGCCTGATATCCGCCTTCATTAGGCTCTGGATCGTCGAGGCCGTTAAAGCCACCAGTACGAAAACGCAAAGCGCAGCCGATACGCAAATGCCAGCAGGCTGGCCGAATGCAACCAGAATCGCAGCCAGGATGATCGACCAAAACCAATGGTCAATACGCCAGAGCATCGGTCCGATGGAAAATTTAAGATTATTCAGGACAAACGTCAGCACCATGGCCAAGACGTTCATAGAAACAAGATACTTCCAGTGATTGAGGAATTTCACGTTGGATAGACAGACCCCAAAGGCCCATGCAACCACTCCGATCAGCGCGTAAGAAAGAAGAAGTACGGCACCGCAAATTACGGTTGCCATTGCTGAGGATGCAACAAGTGCCGTGGCCTTGTCCTTGAAAGAGATCGGTAAGCCGTTGAAAAATGACCCATGCTCAAAGGGTGTCGCGTCAGATTTTTTCAGCTTATGCTCAGGCGCTTCGAACCGCACCAAGTACTTTCCAAAAAGGCTTAAGGCTCCAAAAAGCAACGCCATGTAGACTTGGAGCACTGCGGATAAATAGGTCCCTCCAATTGCCAAGCCAATCAACGTTCCGGGATCTCGCTTGATGACAGCCGTAAGTCCAGCGATGACCCATGATACCAAGACACCCAGAAAGACCAGTATCGGTATCGCAAGAAGGCGATGGCGCAAGTCGTACCAACTGTACGCTTGGATCGGTGACCTAAAATTCCAAGAACCACTGAACCATCTTGCCTCTAAGCGTTCCAATGCCAATTGGATTCTTTCTAACAATGGCATATTGCTACGACCACTGCGGTCGTAGGTGACCCGAATTGCAGTTAGCCAGTAAGCCAAACCTATCGAAAAAAAGGTGATCAACCAATCGGTGATGGAAATCACGTTCCAGTAATGGACTTGGCTCGTTAACATGCCACCTTGCTGAAATGGAACGCCATGGCGGATCAGCAACCAAAACGATAACGCGATCACAATCAAGATAGCAAGAACAATCCACCATAGGGATTGCGATTGTCCCCTCACGACTGGTTGAAGAGCACACCAGCATACGACAGAGAAAACAACGGGACTTGCGATCGGCCAATCGATCGGAAGAAGCACCTTCCACAACCATAGCACTAGGGCGACTTGAGCACCCACGAGCAATGCTCCAGTCCAGAAGTAGTAGCTTGTGATTTGAATCGTCGAAATTGGAAATCTGTAGAGTCTTCTCGAACTGCCTTGTGTTGAAATAATCCCTAAGCAGACCACCAGAACCAAACTAAGAAGCACAGTGACTTGGATTCCAATCAACAGAGGTGATGTCATAAAGGAATCGTCAGGACTGATACTTTTAAGCGGTAGCAGTATGCACAACGCAGGGATGTTTGCAAGCAGAGGCAACCACAAAAGCATCCAGCGATTGCGAGCAACGTATTCCCATGTCAAAGCCGCGATGATCGAATGCATCATGGTACCTCGCTAATGTCCTTGAATGTTGCAAACAAAGATGTCGTCTAAGCTCAATGGCGATTCGGCGATAACAGTTGCGTTGAGCTGGCTTGATGCGGCAAGCAGTTGATCCTTCTGACCTCGATACACATAAGTCCACTCCTTGCCGTTTCCATCAGAGTGCATGGAACCCTCAAGGGCTGGTGCAACAGAGGATGATCGATCGAATCGTAGCGTTACGCGATGGTAGGATTCATAGATGTCCTCCAGCTTCTGATCCAGAAGGATCCTACCCTGGTGCAGTATCGCGACACGATCGGCTAAGCGCTCAACTTCATCGAGCAGATGCGAGGAAAACAATACCGTACGGCCTTCGTCGGTCGTAGTCCGTACAATGGCTGTCAGAATGTCGCGACGTATGACCGGATCTAGTCCTGAAGATGGTTCGTCCAAGACAAGTAGTTCAGGTCGATGGCTAAGTGCAAGCAGTAAGCAGACTCGCGCGGTCTGCCCACGGGACAGATCTCGAATCTTCTGCTTCACATCGAGCTCAAAGACACTGGTTAATTCCGTCGCATAACCAGAATCCCACGCCGGATAGAACGTTCGCGTAAAGTCGATCAACTCCCCGATTCGCATCCAACTAGGTACTTCTCGATCTTCAGACATATAACCGATGCGACCAAGGACCTTGACCGGCTCAGCGACTGGATCAAGCCCAAAGACCTTCACCCAACCACGCTGGGCATAGTGGGAACCGAGAATGTGTTTAATAAGGGTCGTCTTTCCCGCACCATTGCTACCTATCAGTCCAAAGACCCCTCCTCGCGGGACTTGTAGCGATACATCCTGTAGCGCCTGGGTCTTGCCAAAACTGCGACCTAAATGTTGGATATCGATCACAAAATCACTCATGGCTTGATGGTCCTTTCTTAGGTTGCTGAGAAATCAGTGAGCTTTGCTCAACAAGTTTCATCACTTCGTCGAGCTCAAATCCCATCTGATAGGCTTCGGTGAGCAATTGATCGATGCGCTCTTTGAGTAGCTTCAATCGCTCTTTGCGAGCAAGCGGTGAGCCCGAATCAGCCACAAACGTACCGGCCGTACGCCGTTTTTCCACGACACCCTGGGTCTCTAGCTCCCGATAAGCTCGGGCGATCGTATTGGGATTGACGATCAGTTGCTCGGCAAGTGAGCGAATCGAGGGAAGCTCATCCCCAGGCTCCAGTCTCCCAGAGGCCACCAAGTACTTGATCTGCTGCATGACCTGCAGGTAGATCGGCACCCCACCCTGAGCTTGTATGTGAATTTGCATCGGCGAACCCCTTGTTCCACTGTGTTAATTCATTAATACAATTGGGGTTCAGCAAAGTCAATGAAAAAATCAAAAATTCTCTCGGTATGAAAATTCCAGCACTTGGCCCCGATCGATTCGCTTGAAATCGAAAAAACGCTAGAATTCTTCGATTTGCAGGGTTCGTCCGCAACATCGATGGTCCGGAGACTAGGTGCGATTGGATATGGCCAAAAAGAAAAGCCTCAAATTGAAAAAGAGTTGGAAGCGACGGTCGAAACCCGGAGATGCCCCCGGACAAATCCTCATCGATCCAGCATCGGCACCCACTGTCGTTCGAGTCATCGCAATCGGAAGCGAATTTCTTGAGAAACAAATCAGCGATGTCCACGAACTGGATTCCATCACATCGACCTACCAGCGCGTTTGGGTCGATGTCGTGGGACTCGGTAGCGAGCCAACCCTCCGGACCCTTGCCAACATGTTTCACCTTCATCCCTTAGTGATCGAGGATGTTGTCAATGTCCATCAGCGAGCCAAGGTAGAGGAGTTTGATGACGGGCTATTTGTCGTCGCAAGGATGGTCGATGGTGATGACCCAGCCGTCACCGAACAACTTTCCATGTACCTCAAAGGCAACGTCTTGATTTCGTTTCAAGAACGCCCCGGAGACTGCTGGGAACCGTTGCGGCATCGGCTCAGGCAGCGTCGTGGAAAAGTCGCGATCAACGATTTGGACTATCTTCTCTACAGCATGCTCGATGCAGTGGTCGATAGCTACTTTCCCGTCCTAGAAAGCGTGGTCGAACAAGTCGACCAGCTTGAAGAAGACATCACCGAGCAAGTCAGCACTGAGCAAATGTCCAGGATTCATCAACTGCGAGGGCAGTTGTTATCGTTACGTCGCTCGATCCGCCCGCATCGCGAGATGATCAACGAGTTGGTCCGAGACTCGATTCCTCAAATCCATCCAGAAACACGTGTCCATTTGCGTGATTGCTATGACCATGTGATCCAAGTGGTCGATACCGTCGACACGTATCGTGAAGTCACCTCCGACTTGCGTGACTTTTATTTATCGAGCGTTAGCAACAGCATGAATGAAGTAATGAAATTGCTGACCATTATCTCGACAATCTTCATCCCGTTGTCCTTCGTGGCAGGGGTCTACGGAATGAACTTCGATCCGGAAGTGTCGCCCTGGAATATGCCTGAACTAAAATGGCGATTCGGCTACTTGTTCGCATTGGCGATCATGGGTGCCATGGCAGGAGGATTATTGATTTACTTCCGTCGCCGACGTTGGATTTAAGGCTGCTTCGAGTCTTCGGATCCGTATCCTATTGCCTGCAGCTTGGGCCGATGCATCAAACTTGTACTGCTCGATAGCCCCCGATACATCGCCGGTACTTTCAAGACTACGACCTAACAGATAGTGAGCATGAGCGTGCCACCGCTCCGTACCTTTGATAGGTAGCAATCGCTTGGAAAGCCAGTCTGCAGCAGTTTCGGGTTTGCCCAAGTCGATGTTAGCCATTGCCAGGAACGCAACGATGTCGTATTTGGACTGCCTCAAGTAATTGCCCATGATCTTCAGCCGCATTTGGAAGTTCTCCAGCGGTTCGGTTGGCCGTTTGACGACACCAAACGACTTTTGCAATCCACTGTCGTACTCAAGCTCCCGGATGGTCTCTTCGTCAATCCGGCAATCCATGTACATCCTCAAAGCACCGGCAGCTTCGATCGAACTTTCAAGCTGGCCTTTGAAGTGAAGCACACGCGCACGACTTATCGGCGTATCGGTGACATAGCTGCCGAATCGCTCCAAATAAGCCATAGCAAAAGGGGACATGTCGTCCAGACGTTTTCGGATCGAAAGGTTGTACAGGTGGGACAGCCAAGGTATGTTCCATAGCCGGATCGAAAGCTTTGGGTCTATCGCTTGCAATCGGGATTCGAATGCATCTGCATCGAAACTGAGCCGTTGCCTGTTTTCTCCCGTAAGGGATTGCTCAAGCACATGCATCGAACGTCCGACGGCAAAGGGTTCGACATCGACCAACGCCAGCACATTCTCAAGATCCTTTGACTCGACTGGATACTCAAAGCGTCCGGGGAGTTTCGCTCTACGCAAAACCGCAGAGTCGCTTTTGGCTTGGGATAATGTCGCGATACCATCTCCGTTTGCCGACGGGATGGGAAGCCCCCAGTTGGGTTCAAACAGATAAATTTCATTCCCGATAGGAACGCCCACGCACCAGAGTCTCAGCGCCGAGTTTTCTGTAGCTCCAGTGATGCTAGGCAGTGCAAGGGCGACCGAATCGATCCCCCTAGAAAAGCACATTTGCGTGAAGACTCTAGCTCGCTGCCAAGCATCTCCTCGGGCAAACATGAGTGTTTGCCAAGGCAACTGCCGGTAAATCGGTGCCTGATCGCTTGGAGGCATATCGGGATTCACCAAAAGATTCTCCGCCATCTTCGGATCACCTTCGATCGCCACGTTGCAGACGGTCCAGTCAAAAAGCTTTAGTGCGGTTTCAAGTTTGGTCCACTCCTGGGCTGATAGGTCCGCTTTGCGAGACTCGAGCCAGCGGCCAAAAAGCCTATCTCGATAGGGCTTGTCGATTACCCAGCCCGAGACCTGTTTGAACATTTGGCATTGCATCATGTATTCGCATTCGGGCTCCCCAAATTCAAGCTTGGTCATGCGCTGTGCAAAGTCGATCGTTCGAAGGGTCGCTGGAATGGATTCCAGCAGCGATGAGGCTTTCCACACAGGAGGTGAACTGACGCTCGATGACCAAGAGTTCAACTGATAGTTGATCTCCTGCATTGCCACAGTTCGATCCATCCGTATCAACTGCGGTAGATACTGAAATGCATCCTTGAGCGAGTCTCGCTTTTCTTTGTTCTCGACCGATTCGACTTGAATGGTCTCGATAACCCTCTGATTAGGATCCACGCAACCGCTGCACAGCAGGCTAAAGATCACTCCCGCCGATAACGCAGCTTGAACGCATCGATACGGTCCGGTTCGGTAAGCCTTACGGGTTGCACAGGATAAATTCAGCATAGAAACCAGAAGCATCGCAGGAACATAGGAAGTTCTTAGCAATTACGCACGCCAAGCCAGCGTGGTTCGCCAGAGGGAGTGCACGCGGGCAATAACTCCTGGAAAATCCCGCAGCGGAACCATATTCGGACCGTCGCTGGGGCTAGAGTCAGGATCCGGATGGGTTTCAAAGAAAAAACCATCGACCCCCACGGCAGCGGCCGCACGGGCAAGGGGCTCTACCATGGCTCGATTCCCGCCAGTTGCCCCCCCCAATCCGCCTGGTTGCTGGACCGAATGGGTTGCGTCAAAGATCACCGGAACCCCAAAGTTTCTCATCTGTGGCAGAGAGGCCATGTCATTGACCAGTCGCCCATACCCGAAAAATGTACCTCGCTCGCACAATAGCACGCCCCCAGTTCCCGCTTGGCGAGTCTTGTCGACCACGTACTTCATGTCCCCAGGAGCCATGAACTGACCCTTCTTGACGTTCAGCGGCTTGTGGGTCGACGCGCAAGCGACCAGCAGATCGGTTTGCCGCGCCAAGAAGGCGGGAATCTGTAACAGATCGCAGACCTGGGCAACCACGGCCGCTTGCTCTGGCAAGTGAACATCGGTCGTCACAGGGACTCCCAACGTATTGCGAACTCGCTCTAAGACCATCAGGCCGTCGTCTAGACCAGGCCCGCGAAAACTGGTCCCACTGGTTCGATTCGCTTTGTCAAACGACGCCTTAAAGACATAGCCAATTTCAAGCTCCTGGCATATTCGTTGGACTTGTTCAGCAATTCGCAAACACAGATCGAGCGATTCGATGACGCACGGACCTGCGATAAGTGTCATCGATTGCGAATGGCCGCACTCTATGTTTCCGATTCGAACCGGATAGCTCTTAAAGTCTGTAACATCGTGTCGATCGAGGTGGTTTGACATCCTGCAGCCTTGATTTCCGCATAAAGGAACCTGGAGTAGTTCTTAGACGAACCAACCGGCAAGTTCCGAAGCTCGTTTGACGCGTTGGATCGCGAGCATGAAGGCGGCTGTTCGAAGCGATACCTTCTTGCTTACCGATTCCTGCCATACGCTTTCAAAGGCTTCCGACAACGTTCGGTCCAGCTCCTGGCGAACCCTATCGAGCGTCCATTTGTAATGTTGGCGATTCTGAGCCCACTCGAAATAGCTGACCGTTACACCGCCAGCATTAGCCAATATGTCTGGTAGAACCAAGACATTGCGCTCATTGAGTTTGGCATCTGCCTCTGGATCGATCGGCCCATTTGCACCTTCAATGATCAACCCAGCTTTGACTTGGTCGACATTCTTGGCGTTGATCACATCGCCAAGTGCGGCAGGAATCAGCAACTCGACGTCCAATCCCAACAGGTCATCGGGTTGGATTCTCTGGGCTCCTTGATAACCCGACAAAAGCCCCTTGTTTTTCAATGAATAAGAGAGCATGTCGGGGATGTTCAGTCCCTTTGGATTCACGTAAGCACCCGTGACATCGCTGACTGCAACGATCGGAAAGGCAGCCTCATGCAGGTACTTCGCAGCATGCGAACCGACGTTCCCAAACCCTTGGATCGCAGTTCGAGTCTGCTCAGGTCTTCGATTCAACCTTTTGAGCATCTTGACTGCCAGCGTTCCAACCCCTCGGCCTGTGGCTTCTTCTCGACCACGTGAGCCATACTCCTCGACAGGC
>JAGWZB010000230.1 GCA_018969045.1 Planctomycetota bacterium
TTGCGCTAGCCGAAGCCTACGGTGCTGTTGACGAGCGTCGGTTATGGGACGGGGTCACTCGCAACGAGACCAAACATCGATCGATCGGCAAAGCCCTTGAACTGGCAGTCCGCACAGCGATCACCAGCCAGAGCAAGAACTCCGTGGGCGGATGGCGTTATTCTCCCGATGCAACCGATGCAGATACTTCGGTCGCCGGATCGATCATGGTAGGACTGCTTGCAGCACGCAATGCGGGGATCGAAGTTCCCGATAAAGCGATTGATAGAGCGATCGAGTATTTCACATCGATGACTTCCCCTAGCGGCCAAGTAGCTTATGCGGGGGGACTTGGTGGTTTCGACAACTCGCCGGCTCGGGTGTCGATCGCAACTCTTGTGTACAGCGTTGCTGGTCGGAAAGATCTCAAGGAGTTCAAAGCGACATCGACTTTTTTGAAGTCTACCGATTCGAACGAAACCAGTGACCACTACGGTGAATATACAGCCTACTACAAGGCCCAAGCACTTTTTCAGTCGGACATCGCAGCTTGGGAAAAGTGGAACAAGAACTTGATTCGAGAGCTTAAGGACAAGCAGAGAGCCGATGGGCATTTCGATGGAAATTACGGAGCTCCGGTCGCAACGAGCATGTCGCTGCTTGCCCTGGCTTTGAATTTCCGCTTTTTACCGATTTATGAACGCTAAAGAATCGATGGCAATGACACTTTCCAGTTACGCAACAGGTTCGGCTCGAATCGTGTTGTTCTCCTTGGTTTGTCTGCTGACGAGCTTCTTGCCGAACCTTGCGCAAGAGCCTCCTAGCCTCAGCAGCAATGTGCTTCGTCTCCAAGGCGGAGACACATACCGAGGCGTTATCGCACCTAGCAAAAATTCGCAAGAAATTACTTGGGCTTGCCCAAGTTTCCTAGAGCCGATTTGCTTTCCCTGGGATGCGGTGCAACTGGTGCAGATCCAAGAAACTGCCGATCCTGCTGCTTCGAGCGCACCTTTGGGAGCAAACCCCTTTTGCGCAGAACTCAAAACCGGTGAGATGATCAGCGGTGATTTGGTATCGATCCGAGCCGATCAAGTACAGATCGATGTTCCGGGTGTCGGGCTGATTTCACTTCCGACCGATCAGTTGCGATATCTACTGAGGATCATTCCTGGCGGGTCTGAGTCTGTGCAGGTCTTAGGTGCGCAGGATTGGGAACAAGTCCTTCCGGCGACTCGCAATGGTCGGGCTACCAAGTGGTATCTTAAAGCAGGGGAAATCTCGACCGACACCAGTGGAACGACGATTACTCAATGGGCCCAGTTGCCCGAACTTGCAACCATCGATCTGGATGTGGCTTGGGAACAAGCTTCACCGAATTGGTGGTTGACCCTGGGCGAACCGCGTCGCATGGAATTGCAAGTTCGCAAATTGCAGAACAAAAAAATAATCAATGTGACGCTCCTTTTAGAGAACTCGGCCGATGCCGATGTAACGACCATTCAGTTGCCCTACGAAGAGGACCAATCGATCAAACTCCGTCTTTTGTGTGACGCCAACAAGGGTGTGTATGTCTTGATGAGAGACAATCAGGTACTAGGACGACTCAAAGGGAATGTCAAAGAGCGTTTTGTGGGACGAACCAAAGTCAGTTTTACCAACACGGCCCTAGGTGTTTTGACCCTTAGAGATCTCAGGGTCAGTCGCAATGCCTTTTCGCTCCCCTCAGAGGTTGCTGATGTGGACCCCAAGGGCGCTACCGAGAGTCAAATCGAGTGGATGACCAAGCAGCGTGGTACTTTTTTTGGGCGCATTGTGGGTGGACAAGATGGGTCGGCGGATGGACAAGACAACTCGCGATCGGTCAAGGTCCAAGGGATTGAGAAATCCCCGCTGTCGCTTGAGTTTGATGAGATCGAGCGCATTGAATTTCCAGTTACCCAGTTACCGCAGGGTAACTTGGCAAACGTCGAGCTACGAAATGGACTGCGGTATGCAACGAGCTTCCTGGAAAGTCGACACCAAGAGTCCTTCAGCGGGATCGAATTGGATCTTTCGGGAAAGAAACTGCAAGTGCCATGGAGCCAAGTGAAACGGATTTCCAGGCGACCGACGGCCTCTAGCGATGAGCCCGAGCCGACAACAATCGCGCAGGCAGAGAAGATCGTCGTGCAACGATTGATCACCGACGAAGCGGTATCGACCGGTCGAATTGCCAGTGTCGTTGAGCATGCTCCAGAGTCCAGAACGTTTGGATGGCAGGCCAAGCATGCCAAGGCTTCTGTGCCACTGAACCCCAAAGCCGACGGGGCCATTGAACCGATCGTGCAACAGTTGGCCGGGTCGGCTCAAAAGCGAACCAGAACGACCGAACCAATGGCGGTCGTCCGCTCCGATTCAGCCACTCCTAGCGAAAACGATTTTGGTCGACCGCTTAAGCCTGAGGATCCTAGTTTGTTTTTGTTCACAGGAGATTGTTTCCCGGCAACCTTGCGACGGGGGGATTCCGAAGAGCTTTACTTTGATTCGCCTTTATTCCCCAAACAGTCGATCACTCAGTCCTTGGTGCGCGGCATGCGTTTTGTCGATTATCGAGGCATTGAGAAACTCGACCGTGCCACTCGAATTCGGCTTCTGACCCTACCCCGAGTGCAAAGGAACAACCCCCCTACCCACTTGGTCGTCTCGCGAGATGGCGATTTGCTTCGGGGGAAATTGGTTCTATTTGACCGAGATCAATTGGTGCTGGATGTCCGAGGAGAGCAACGCACGGTGTTGGTCAAGAATATTGCCGAGTTGATCGCGCTGGACCCAGCGCCCAAACTCAGCAGCACTCCCGATTCGACCGATTCGGGTGCGTCGGCCGAACCTGCGGAGGACTTGGCTCAAGATCCATCGCCTGCAGCGACAACTCAAGAAGATGTCTATCAGATCCATTTGGATCAGGGGGCAAGAGTGTCGATCCAACCGGTGTCGGTCGATGCAGAATCCCTCAAGGGAATCCACCCACAGCTTGGCGAATGTTCACTGCCATGGAACAGCGTCGCGAGAATATCTCTTGGGGATGCCATCGCCGTGGATGCGTCACTGAATCGTTTTGGCAAATGGAAACTGCAGCATGCACCTGATCCCAAGTTTGTTTCGGAGCCTGATGGGCCAAACGATCGACCCAACGACACACCTCAGATGCGGATGATTGGACAAGGGGCCCCAGAGTTTGATTTGATGAAACTCGATGGCACTCCCTATAAACTCAAAGAGAGTCGAGGCAAGATCCTCATCGTCGATTTTTGGGCAACATGGTGTGGGCCTTGTATCCGTTCAATCCCAAGCCTCATAGAAATTTCCAAAGAATACAAAGACAATGGGGTCGAGTTGGTTCTGGTCAACTGCGAAGAGCCCGAGACTCGAGTAAGGCCATTTTTGGAGCGGCTCAAGTCGATCC
Source organism: Planctomycetota bacterium (assembly GCA_018969045.1). GTDB lineage: Bacteria > Planctomycetota > Planctomycetia > Pirellulales > Pirellulaceae > JBKCUI01. The sequence goes on from JAGWZB010000230.1 coordinate 3,422, forward strand.
CAACGGTAGTGCTCGATAGCGATGGAACGGTCGCCAAACAGTACAACGTTGCTGCGATTCCACAGACGGTACTGATCGATCGCGACGGAGGAATCGTCGAAGTTCTCATCGGGGCGAGCGACGAAAACGAGGAGTTGCTCCGTAAGAAGATCGAGGAATTGATCCGACCATAGCCTCCATGGGCAGCACCAGTTTCCATCGATCGGCTCTCTCAAGATTTCGATCTGGACTTGAGAGTTTTCCCCTCAAGCCAAAAAACTGGCAGATTTTTTCCTGCCAGTGACCAAACTTGTCAAAACCCTCCCTTTGAATACGCACACAACCGACCCCGAACCAATCGGGGATGATCCACTTTGTGTGTAGGGTTCCTTCAGGGAGGGTTTATCCATGTCTACAACCATTTCAGTCGCAGCAGATTCGTCGCTCAAGAGTGCAGCGATACCAGATCGTTTCTTCCAAATGCTCCAAGAAGTGTGGGGTTTTTCAGAGCTGAGGGACTCCCAAGGCCAAGCCGTCGAGGCAGCGCTTTCGGGTCGTGATGCTCTGGTGGTCATGCCCACCGGAGGAGGCAAATCCCTTTGCTATCAATCCCCAGCGGTCTATCGGGGCGGATGCACGATCGTCATCAGCCCTTTGATTGCTTTGATGAAAGATCAAGTGGATAGTTTGCATCAGGTTGGGGTACCGGCGGCTCGATGGGATTCCAACGCTTCGGGCCAGGAGAAACGGGAGCTGCTCGAGCAATTGCGGCAGCAGAGAATCCGCCTGTTTTTCGCCTCCCCTGAGCGAGCTTTGCAAGACGATTTTGCTTCGCTGTTTAAAGGCAACAAGGTGCCTATGATTGCGATCGACGAAGCTCACTGCGTGTCGCAGTGGGGTCATGACTTCCGACCAGAGTACCGGCAGTTATCACAGCTGCGAAAGCACTTTCCGGAAGCTTCGGTCATGGCATTGACGGCCACGGCAACGCAGAAAGTTCGCGACGATATTCTCCAGCAGCTCCAACTGCGCAGTCCATCGATTTCGGTCAGTTCCTTTGATCGACCGAACTTGACCTATCGAATACTACCTCAAGTCGATGTATTGGCTCAATGCAAAGAGATCATCGATAGGCATAAAAGCAGCTCTGGTCATTCCGCAGGCGGGATCATCTACTGCATGCGTCGCCTCGATGTCGATCAACTTGCGGATTCTCTGAGCCAAGCCGGTTATTCAGTGGTCCCATACCACGCAGGCTTAACGCCACAACAGCGGCATCAAGCCCAAGATGCATTTGTGAAAGAGAAAGTGCAAGTCGTCGTCGCAACCGTTGCTTTTGGAATGGGAATTGATCGCTCCAATGTGCGATTCGTGATCCATGCATCGGTTCCCAAATCCATGGAGCATTATCAGCAGGAAACCGGCCGTGCAGGTCGAGATGGTCTACGGGCCGAGTGCACCCTCTTGTTCTCCAACAGAGATGTCCACTCGATGCGCAAGTTATTGAACAATTCGGCTGATCAGAGCAGTGCTTCCAAGGATTGGCTTGAGTCACAGCTCAATCAGCTCGAGCTGATGGTTGGATTTTGCAAGCTTCCGATTTGTCGACATCGCAACATCGTCGAGTACTTTGGACAGAGCTACTCCACAGAAAACTGCGGTGCTTGCGATGTGTGCTTAGGGGACCTGGACGTGGTTACCGAGAGCAAGGTCATCGCGCAGAAAATACTCTCCTGTGTTCATCGTATGGGGGAAAGGTTTGGGACCAATGCGATCATCGATGTTCTTTTAGGTAGCAACAGCCGTGACGTCCAGCGGCGAGGTCACGAGTCTTTAAGCACCTTCGGAATACTCAAAGGTCACACACGTGTGGAACTCAAGGATTGGATCGAGCAAATGATCCATGCGAAATTGCTTATGGTGGTCCAAGATGGGAATTATCCGCTGCTCAAACTCGGGTCCCAAGCAAAATCGGTGCTGTTTGGAAATCACATCCCCAAATTGATCCGGACCACCGGAGCAAGTGCTCAAGAGTCGATCAAACCCCTCGCGAGATTCCTCTACGACACAACGTTGCTTGAAAGACTCCTGGAATGGCGTCAAGAAGCAGCCGACCAAGAAAAGGTAGCTCCGTATGTCCTTCTCTCAGATACCGTCTTGGCAGAAATCGCCGCCAGAAGACCGTCCAAGATCGATCGACTCTCGGGAGTTGCAGGAATGGGTGCCAAACAGATCGCTCAGCACGGACAGGCCATCATTGGAATGGTCGAATCCCACTGCTCTTTGAAGTCCATTCCGATGGACCAACCGCTTCAGTTCCCTTCGAGTCCCGTCCGAGACTCCTATGGCGTGCGGTTCAAGGAGCGCAAATCTCTTGAACAAATCGCTTCAGAACTCCATGTCGTGGAATCCACAGTGACCAAGTATTTAGTCGAGCACATCCTCGAAGGATCCGTGAAGGATGTCTCAGCGTGGGTTAGTGAATCCGAGATTCAAAAGGTCATCGCTGCGGCCAACAAGGTCGGTTACGGACGACTGATACCGATCTACGAAGCCTGCAATTCCCAGATCGATTACAACAAGATCAAGATTGCGCTGGCTTTCCAACCAGCATTAAGCCCCTCGGGGCAACCTAAGGGATCCTAAACTCCTGGAGTTTGCCTGCGATTTCGAATGCAATCTCCAAGGCTTGCTCGTAATTCAACCGGGGGTCGACTTGAGTTTGGTAAGCGACCCCGAGGTCCGATTCGGTCAACCCGCGAGATCCACCAACGCACTCAGTGACATTCTCCCCGGTCAGTTCCAGGTGAGCTCCACCGAGGCTCGAACCACAGGCATGATGGATGCCGAAGGATAGCCTCAGTTCATCGACGACATCATCGAAACGCCTCGTTTTGCGACCTTGCTGAGTGGCGATGGTGTTGCCGTGCATGGGGTCGCAAACCCAGAGCACTTGACATTGAGCCCTGCGGACCGCTTCGATGATCGGGGGCAACATGCTCTCCACTTTTTGCCTTCCCATACGATGGATCAAAGTCAATCGTCCGGGTTCGTTTTCGGGGTTGAGTTGCTTTGCCAAATCGACCACTTCTTCGGGAGTTGCACTGGCTCCTATTTTCACACCGATTGGATTTCGAATGCCCCGAAAGTACTCGATGTGAGCGCCTTGCAAAGACCGAGTTCGCTCTCCGATCCAGGGCAGGTGCGTACCCATGTTGTAGTAACCAACACCACGGACACTTGCGCGCGTCAAGGCCGCTTCGTAAGGGAGCAAAAGGGCTTCGTGGGACGTAAAAAAGTCGACCCGCTTGAGCTCATTGACAGTGCTTCCGCCCAGGATCGTCTCCATGAATCGAAGAGCCGAGCCCAACGAGTTCACCAATTCGCGATAGCGTTTTGCGACATCTCCTTTGACTTCATTGACAAAGAGCAGGTTCCAGTTTTCCGGATGGTGCAGATCGGCAAAGCCCCCTTCACTCAGCGCTCGGATAAAGTTGAGTGTTGCAGCGGATCGTTCGTATCCCCTGACCAATCGACCTGGATCCGGTCTTCGGGATTGGGCATTGAATTCAAATCCGTTGACGATATCTCCACGGTAGCAAGGCAGATTGACTCCGTTGACTGTTTCGGTGTCGCTTGAACGGGGCTTGGCATATTGTCCGGCGATTCTTCCAACGCGTACGATCTGTTTGCGGGACGCAAAGACAATGACCAAACTCATTTGCAAAAGCAATTTGAGTTTGCTGGCGATTTGTTCGGTTTGGCATTGTTCAAAGGACTCGGCGCAATCCCCTCCTTGGAGCATCCAAGCTTCACCTCGCTGGGCCGCTGCAAGCGAACCCTTCAAGTGGTCAATTTCCCAACTTGTTACCAATGGAGGTAATTTTTGAAGTTGTTCGACGGCTCGCTGCAGTTCTTGCGGATCGGTGTATTGAGGCTGTTGTGCAGCAGGAAACTTTTGCCATGAATTGGGAGACCAAGTATCGTTCATTCGACCAATAACCAAGGGAGACAATGTGAGTAAGTGGGCTGGTTGGAGTTAATAACCGCCTGGGGTAGAGAAATCGTTTGCACCTGGTGCAAAATCGTTATGAAATTCTGCAGCTTTGTTGAGAAATCGGGTGAAGTTCTTTTCCCAAACTAGATCGACATCGCCGATCGGGCCATTTCGCTGCTTAGCGATAATCACTTGAGCTTGGCCGGCAAACTCGACCGCTTTGTCGGGCTTGTGGTAGTACTCTTCGCGATGGATGAACATGACCACGTCAGCATCTTGTTCGATCGCACCGGATTCTCGGAGATGGCTGAGTCGGGGACGGTGGTCTTTGGAGTCTTCGGCTTGGCGGTTTAGCTGAGACAGACAAAGAACTGGTACATTTTGTTCGCGAGCGAGCATTTTCAACCGCCTTGCGATTTTCGCGACTTGTTCTTGGCGAGGGTCTTTGGAGTTATCCGGTTCGATCAACTGCAGA
>JAGWZB010000231.1 GCA_018969045.1 Planctomycetota bacterium
AATCGAGTCGATCCGCAAGTACTTTGACGAACTGCTCCAGAGAGTCGTCGCCGAAGGTGGCAATAGCTACTCGATCTCATCAGCACACTTGAAATACGGACCCGTCTACGACATCTTGACCCAGCCCAGGATCGTCAACTACATCGCTGATCTTATGGGCGAAGATGTGATCGCATGGGGGTCCCATTTCTTTTGCAAGATGCCCAATGACGGCAAAATGGTAGCTTGGCACCAAGATGCCAGCTACTGGCCGCTGTCGCCTTCAAAAGCAGCCACCGTGTGGCTGGCTGTTGATGACGCCGATCAAGAAAACGCATGCATGAAATTCGTGGCAGGTTCTCACCACTTTGGTCACATGACCTATCGCGAAAGCGAAAGCTCCGAGCACAATGTGCTCAACCAATCGATTGACAACGCAGAACAGTACGGCCAAGTCGTTTACGATGTTCTCAAAGCCGGACAAGTGTCGATCCACAGCGATCTGCTATTGCATGGTTCCGAAGCGAATCACTCTCCAAGACGACGATGTGGATTGACCCTCAGGTACTGTGCAGCCAGTGTCCGTGCCGGAATGCAGTGGAACGAAAAAGGGATCCATGTGCGCGGTAGCGACTCGACCGGTCACTGGTGGAACAATGCCCGACCCGATCGGGTTTTCTAGTCGCACACGCTTGGTCCCATCAATCGACTTCTCTTTGAATCGCATCGAACGCCTTTGTGACCCTGGGATCCTCCAGGACGATTAAGGCCCAAATCCCAAACGGGAGTCCCCAAATAAGAAACGGCGTGATGATGGGTATGCATGCAAGAATCGCTCCCCATCGCGCCAGTCGGTAGGACTCCATGAAGGCCATCTTGGCCCCTCCGATGGCGATGATCAACTGGGCTAGAAAATAACTTCCGATTACCAGCAAATTCGCAGAATATTGGATATCAAGCCCATCTCGCAAAATCGCAAATCCGAGACTGACAATCGCAATCCCGGGGAACACCGAAAAGATCGATGCCATGATCAGAAGTGCCGTCCCGGGGCGTGCAACCCTCTTGCGGATCTGCTCGTGGGTTAGCTCCAAAGATTGGTCATCGGGGCTCGTATCACTTGAAAGTGGTTCGAACGGGTTGATATCAGCTGCGTTGCTCATGGTGTCCAGTGGAAGCGGGCATGCAATGTTCAACTACTGGCCATGGAAGATTCGGATTTGCAGCATGAGTCCCTTGAACCCGGCCGTTTGTTCCTTGTCCACCGGACTCCCTCGATCAGCACCGATCTGAAGTCCATCGTTTGGATTCCTAGGGATTAAACCCTTAGCGCGGGCTTGGCCTACCCGTTGGTTTTGCACCGACAAGACCATCTGCCCATCAGAATCCACAGTCGCCTTCAGCGTGACCCATTTGTCCAGGATCGACTCAGGTCCCGCAATCCGTGAAATCCCTTCAGGACCTCGGTACGCGAAAATGGGCTTGCCATTTTCGATCTCAAGGATGTACCCAAGGCTTTGTCCGCCGCGAGCCAAGATCACACCATCGGCAGAAGCTTGAAGCGTCGTCTCGATGAGAATCGGACATCGAGCCGGGTTGAGGCTTTTGCCCGTGGGGACTTCGATGAATGACTTGCCGTCGAAACCTGCAGCGGTTCCATGGGGACTCTCAGTAGCTTCCAACTTGCCAAGCACCCGACCACCGTTTTTAAAACCCGTTTGATCCGAAATCGTCGAATCGATCGGATTGGAAAACACATAATCGAGCACCCATGCATTGGCCGCTTTGGGGGCAGGTTCCTCGGGCAGCATATCCTGGGCCTTAAGTCGCTTTTCATCGGCGTAGTCGGGTACGTGGTATCCGATCTGTTTGGCCCGCTGGGCATATCGGCTTTCGAGTTGCGCTTGCTCTTTGGCATAAGCGGGATCATCAAAGAGGTTACGGGTTTCGTAGGGATCGACTCTCAGATCAAAAAGTTCGCTCCATGCTTCCTTGCCTGGATATTTGATCAATTTCATGGCATCGGTACGGATGGCTGTGACGGTCGGAGCCGCAAACTTGCCTTCGCGAAAGTATGAGTAGAAAAAGTCATCCCTCCAAGCCGGCTTGGCCTCTTGGGAAGTCCAAAGCGACTTCCAGCTATGTCCCTGCATTTCCTTGGGAATCGGGATTCCAGCAAGGTCCAGAAACGTTGGGGCAAGATCGATATTTAGAACCATCGCATCGCTCTTGATTCCGGCTGGAATCTGCTTGGGGTATCGAACCAGCATCGGGATCCGCATGGACTCCTCGTAAGCGGTACGTTTATCGCCCAGACCATGTTCGCCCAAGTAGTATCCGTTGTCGCTGGAATAAACCACGACGGTGTTCTGGGTCAGTCCGAATCGATCGAGTTGGTCCAAGAGTTTACCCACATTTTGGTCGATCGCTTTGAGTCCACGAAACATCCCCAAGTTGGTAGGGACCGACTCACCCTCGATAGGCTTGATCGTTCGGTCGTCTTTGTAAATCGCTGGGGTTGTCAAGTTGCTTACGACGCGGGCTTGGGCATCGGAGTAATCCTTAGCAGTACGCTCTGGCGGGGTGAACGGACCATGGCAAGTTTTGTAGCCCAAGACGATCGAAAAGGGCCGATCTTTGTTTTGACGAATAAACTCCAAGGCATATTCGGTCGACACATCATCGACCCATCCTTGTGTTGCCGTTTTAACTCCATCGACTTCCACGGGGCAGTCAAAGTAGATGCCTTGTCCGATGAAGCTCGCGGAGAAGTCAAATCCTGGGCGTTTTCCCGATTGGCTTCCCATGTGCCATTTGCCTATGTAAGCCGTTTTGTAACCGGCTTGGCGCATCAGCGACGCATGGGTGGTGCTGTCGGTGGAAAAGGAGGTGTGGTTATCGATCACCCCATTGATGTGACCGTAACATCCCGTCAGAAATGCCGCTCGGCTCGGAGCGCACAGTGCAGTCACGACAAATGCGTTTCTAAATCGGATCCCTTGGCTAGCTAAACGATCCAAGTTTGGGGACTCGATCCAGGGAAATCGAGCCACCGCCGTCTTTCCGCTTTCAAGGAGCTCTCTCTGAACGCAGCCAAGCGCATCGTACCGCTGGTCGTCGGTGTAGATAAATAAGAAGTTAGGCCGGTCCTCTGCGGCGAAGTTTCGCAGCTGCAAGGTCGAATGGATCGATAGGCACGCAAATGCGATTAACAGGAAACTTCGCATGATTAAATCTTTGGTGTTAGTATTTGAGCAAGGCTTCGACGCGGTGGGGGGCCAATCGCTCACGACCTTGGAGGAACTCTAGTTCGATGCAAAACAACGCTCCGACCACGTTGGCTTGGAAGTTGCTCAGCAGCTTGATGCAGGCTTCCACCGTTCCTCCGGTGGCAAGCAGATCGTCGACGATCCAAACGCGAGCTCCTGGTTTGATCGCATCGGTATGCATGTGAAGTGTATCGCTACCGTACTCAAGATCGTAGGAGTACGAATGCGTCTCGTAAGGGAGCTTTCCAGGTTTACGGACCGGGACAAACGCAGCACCCAGCGCCAGCGCTAGCGGGGCAGCAAAGATGAAACCGCGAGCCTCGGCTGCTACTAATGCATCGATTCTCTCGCCTTTGACCAAATCCGCCATACGCTCGATGGTTTCTTCGAATGCTCCCGGATCCCCAAGCAGTGGAGTGATGTCTCGAAAAAGAATTCCTGGTTTTGGGAAGTCAGGGATCGCGCGGATGAACGTGGTTAGATCGAGATTAGGGTTTTTTGTCATCTGAAGGTCCAAAAAAACAAGTTAGGGTTCGGCTGAGCCCAAGAAGATACTGCAAGCTATTGCGGATTGCAAATTCATGCAGGATTAAGCATGCTCGGCGGTGAAAGCGATCACGTCACTTAAGCAATTTGCGCCGCAGGCGAGCATCACCACGCGATCAAAACCCAATGCGCAGCCGCAGCTCGATGGAATTCCTAGTCGCATCGCATCGATCAGCGGGCTCTGGACCGGAAGCTCAAACTTACCATCGGCGATGCGTTGTCGGTTGGCTTGCTGTGCGCGTTTTGATAGCTCCTCTGGATCGCAAAGCTCATGATATCCGTTGGCCAATTCCACGCCCAAATAAAACGCTTCGTAACGTTCCGCAGTGCGGGGGTCGTGTGGATCGAGTTTCGCTAACGCCGCTTGGCTGGCCGGAAAATGGGTCACCAAAACAGGACGCGACTTGCCCAGCGTAGGTTGTACTGCGTAGGAAAAAATCAAATTCACCCAGTCGTCCCAATCGCTGGTCCATTCGATTCGTTCTACCAGATGATGTTCAACCGACCAAACCGCAAGCGATCGAGCATCCGATTCAAAGAGGCTTAGTCCCGTCGCGTTTTGAAAAACATCCGCGAATCGCAGTCGCTCTGCAGACTGAGTCCCCAAGAGCGCCATGAGCAATTGATCCAGTAGTTCAAGACCTGCACTCAAATCGGCCGAAACATCGTACCACTCGGCCATCGTGAATTCCGGATTATGGACTTGCCCAAATTCGCTGGATCGAAAAACACTGCCGAGTTGGTAACAACTCCCAAGCCCGCTGGCCAGCAGTCGTTTCATCGATTGCTCAGGAGATGTTTGCAGATACCAGTGCTGCTGGTCTCCAATCCCGACATGATTGCCATCTACACGTATGGGATCAAGGTGTCTATCGATCACGCTGAATCGTGAGAGCAGCGGCGTATGGACTTCGATAAACCCACGACGATCGAAGAAGTTTCTGAGGGTTTTGGCAAGCTCAGAACGTCGAACCAAGTTCGCGATGGGTGCAGAAGAAAGGCACTGGGGTTTCATCGCCGATAGACGTTCGGACCATTCGAGGGGTAGCTACTAGGTTGATAGCCCTCGGGCCATACGACCGGGGGAGTCGAGTTGTTCGAAGAAGTCGATCCGTAAGCGTACCCAGGATTGGTAGAGTACCGACTGGTCACTTCTGAAGGGTTCAAAGCAGGATTCGACGCTAGACGTGGCTGGGTCGGTGGATAGTTATTCGCCGGTAGATAGGTTGCGGGCGGATAGCTGTATCCGTGGGTTTGCTGCCCAGGAACTTGGTAAATCGGCTGCAAGAAAGTTTGGGGGCTTGGAACCGGAACGTAGTGGTTTTGGTGGTTTGGAAGCAACTCGGTAAGGATTTCAGGGCGCAGGCCGATCAAGCCCAGAAGCAGAAAGCCCAGTTCGACCCAATAGAATCTCCGTTTTTTTCTTCGGTGTCGGGTGAGTTGAGTCATAGGGGATTTGTGGACAAAGCGATCGGGGCGATACGAAATGGGCAATACATACAAAGAAATTGCCGCTGGAGTCTAGGCCAATAGGAACCAACCCATGGCACCGGCAGTAGACTGATCTGGAGTGGATGAATCGATCCTTGCGGTAAGTGTTCTTGGAAGTGAACTCTGATGGAAAACCCGTTCGAACCAATGAAATCCTCTGAGAATTCGGGTCGAGAAGAAATCCTCGTTTTGTCAGAGGATCGCCAGAATCTGAGGAGAATTGCAAAATACCAACGAATGATCCTGATTTTGATTTTGCTGAACTTTTTTGCCATTCCGCTTTTGGTCGCAGTTCCGACAGAATGGTGGTTGTTGGTGTTGCTGTGGACGATTGTCCAATGCGTTGCCGCTTATGCTATGAACCTCAAGCTTGCCATCCAGTTATACGGATCACGTGTCGGGCTTGTTCTTGGAATTGCGTGCTTGATTCCTCTTGTCGGTGTGGTTGCTTGGTCGCTTTTGAATGCAAAGGCCACCAAACTTCTGGAATCCAACGGAGTCAAGGTCGGGTTTCTGGGAGCAGATCCATCCTCCGTGTAGCTGTCGGTTCTTTGACTCGATCGAATCTTCGTCTTCCAGAGACCTGCAGCGTAAGACCGATCATCTGGCTTCCGATCAGTCGATGAGCCAGACATGGGAATAGACGATGATCAAAAAAGAGACTAGGCAGAAGGTAAAAAGGATTGCTGTTGTCCATCTTGGTCTCATTAGCAATGAGATGGCCGCAAAGATCGAACCCCACAAAAGGCCGCCAAACCCTTGAGTTACCAGCATACTCAAGTCTCTTTTGTGATCCCAAGGACCATCCCCACCAGACCCTGTGTCGATTTGCCATGGAAGCTGATTGGTCGCCGCAGCGTAACCCCAAGCAATCGCTATGACGACAAATCCATACCCAGTTAAAGCCAACGACGCGATCCGCAACCAACGGCCCAATGTGTGTCTTCCCTTTTCAGGTTCGTTCGTCATGGCAACAAACTCGCTTAGCAATTAAAAAACGACTTGTGCCTCACCATTGGGCACTGATCATCGCGGCGTTTACCATTTTCATGAACCTTTGCAGATGGGTGAGGCGTTGGACTTCCGGCCGTAGCACGTTGACGTATTACTGTCGATGGCAAAAAAGGGGGGGAACGGACACCAAGTCCTGGGGCGTTGCCCCAGGCTACGATGAATATCGCCTTTGGCGAAAGAAGACCGACAACTCTTTCACAATCAATCAGCACTATTTGCGATCGCGGAACTGCTGGCGAAGCTTGCCGGTGATCGATTGCAACTGCTCAAGCGACCGATCCTCCAATGTCGCTGCATCGCTTAGAGGCAAACCCAAAATCTCCTGCAACGCCTGGATCAAGTGGATCTCACCCTCTTTGAGCCCCTCTTGTCGTCCCTCTTGTCGTCCCTCTTGAAGGCCCTCCTGCCTGCCTTTCTTGATATATTGATCGGCGATTGAACCTGGCTCGTATTGCATTGGAAACATCTTTTCGAAATTCATCTCAAGGACCTCCAAAGGTATCGATGGACTCACTGCCGAAATGTAAACCACCACGGCTTTCAAATGACCAAGGTGCAACTCCCCGTCACCACTCTCAAGCAAACAACGCAATAGGAACTCAAGCTTGTCCTGAAAGTCCCTGCTACGTCCATATTTTAGCAGACCAAGGATACTTTGCAAAAAGGGCTCCTATTGCTTCCGTGTAACTCTCTGGCAGTTCCTTAGGGACAAAGGTCCCTTTTTGGAGCTCAAGCCAATGGCAATCATACCTCGGTACGAAGCAAATCAAGAAATTCCACAACGCCAGGCTCTTCTAGCACCAACGTCGTTGACCCATCATAGGTTTTAACAATCGCCAACGTGGTTTTCTTGCCTTTTGAGGCATACGTTTTTTCGCCAAACTCCAATCGACTGATCTTGCAGGAGTAGATGGATTGGACTCTCGGAAGAAATCCGCTGGACACATGGCAATTGACAAAATGGATCAGCCCATGTTGATGGTCGATCACCAGCGCCGAGTCACTCCCCCAAAACGAACGAGGCAGGATCGTAATTCGATCTCCACAAGGTGGCATCAAGTCCTGCTTGAATAGCTCCTTAGGATCCGAGAAGGTTACGCGGCTTTGCTGAAGCAAAAGCCGGCCATACCAAAATGCCGCTCCCGTAAGGCAAACAAAGCAGGCGATACCGAGGATCGCAATAAAAAGAAACAGCCCGTCATTCACAAGACTCTTCCTATCGGAGATCGCTAGTACCGAAATTTGCCCAAGCAATCCCAGAAAGATAAAGCCAATAAGGATCAGAACTCCTCCCCAGCACTGAAGTCGCCTCTTGGTAGGAAGTGAATTGATCAGCAGAATCAAGAAAATCACTCCCCCGAGAATCATCGCGTAGGACGAGGCACGATGTTCCCCGTCATAACGATCCGGGATAACAATCCGCGACGTCTTGGGATCTGCCTTGAGATACTCAACACTTAAGTCTTGGTTTTTCTCGGGCACAAGCCCAGATTCGCTTTTAGGTCTGTGTCGCCATGATTTCACCCAATCTCG
>JAGWZB010000232.1 GCA_018969045.1 Planctomycetota bacterium
GATCCAGGACCTCCCCCTACGAGTCCCATATTCAGCTTGCGATTCAGAGGTCCGTTGGTCATCGGTAGATTGCTCCGTAAAAGAAAGGATTTCGAGATTCAATAGCCTTTGTTCTACCAGACTAGCCCAAGTTTTCCAGGTTCCAATGGGGATCCATAGCTTAGGAATTCCCGTTTATTTATCCAAGAACCCAATCGCTCAGCTTTTCGGACTTCCCACCGAAGATCTCTATGCTACCACTAGCTGCCCGGAGTTGCTTCTCACGGCAATTCTCATCATGTCCTTGAGATCACGGTAGATTGTCTGCTGGTATACTATCCAATTGACCGTTCACCGAATCGAGGTGGTCCAGAAGGATCCGCCGAAGCTCAAGTGCGGTCTCGGGGTGTTTTAAAATCCCGTTATGCGAAGTCGAGATCCTTCGCTCCGTAGCAACTCCGTCAAGCTTGGCACTCTCAAGCGGCACCAAACCGTCGGTTTGAAACAGACCCATCACTGGTCCACCGACCCCTATGATCGAATGCTTACTGACCGACTCAGACATCTGAAGCCCCGCCAGGATCCTCAAGAATGGTTGATTCGGGTCGAGCATATCGATACTCGTTGGAAGACCATCGGCAAGCGTGTCCCGAATCGCCCCCGGATTGTCTTGTAGGATCTTCTCGATCCCTGTATCAGACTGGACCACAATCGCACTTGCGAATTTACCGAGTGCTCTTCCTGCCGTGCTGCTACCACGATGCGGCGTTGCGATAAACACCGCCCGCGATATCAATGGATGTGGGTCAAAGTAAAATCGCTCTGCAAAGTTAGCTCGGGTTTTCTCATCAGTGGCTAATACCTCCAAAGGGACCCTCGATACCGAATTCCAAACATGTTCGGAACTGTAAGAAATCAACAAACGGGTGATCAGCCCTCCCATGCTATGACCAACCAACACGCTTGAACGCAGGTATTGGTTGGACAGGTCTGGATCGTAAACCGCAATGACCCGGTCAAGCTCTTCTCTCAGGTCGCTTGCTGCGCGGATAAAGGGCCTACCCGTGGCGTATTTAAAGACCCAAACTTGATAATCATCCATCAGCACCGGATCGGTCCGAAGTTGATTGTAAAGCTCACCATAAGTATCCGGGCTCGATAAAAGTCCATGAACCAATATGAGTGGAATCTTGTTTGGTTCGAAAGGTTCCAGCATGGTCAATCGCGATTGATCTGTCGATTGCTCGGGGAAAATAAAATCCCGATAACGCGTCTGGGGATGATGATGCAGCATGTAAGCGATGCTAGCTGTTTTGTCGTAAGCCAATCGCATCGGGATTCCATCGAGTTCAATCTGGCGAATCGTCACTGGATTGTAAAAATCGATTGTGTTTCCATCCTCTGATAGCACTGCCGTTGCTGCGATGGCCGATATGGGTCCAAGGAATTCCTTGTGTGGATCCGAGGTCGGCTCGTGCTCGAGCGATCGACTCGTTCTGGATTCTCGCAGCAGTACCACCGGAACCCCGATTCCAGCACCGATCTGTTTGGTTTTCAATCGCTGGTTTCCGTAATGCCCGATCAATACAATTTTCTGGAAATCCGAGGGTACCCACGAGAAACCATGGAAGGCTGTGCTTAGTCTCTCCGTGCTTCCACCTCGATCGATAAGGTAGCCTTCGCATAGCGGAGCGACTTGGATCCCCTGGTTGCGTTGCAAAAGATCTCTTAAATACCCGTTGGATGCATCGAAATCACCGTTGTTTCCCAGGCGCAAGTGACTAGGTGATAACCAAACCGATTTAAGCTTGATCGCCTTACAACCCGTGCCGATGCTGCTACTGAAAACGCTGACGAACAAACCCAGCCCCAAGCGTTTTACAATCGTACCCAATCGCATGGCTACTGAACTTTGACCAAGCAAGAAAACAACCAAAGACTACAAAGGTCTGTCCACAACTCGTTATCCATCGGGTCCAAACGCCCTAGCCTTCATCCATTTTCATGCATTAAGGTTTCTAGCAGTTGTAGGGATTTCAATCGCTTGACACTTGACCCGACCCATGCAAATTGGACTTGCCAAGCCAGTCTATCACTGAGCCAACCAACCGCCATCGATGTTCCATGCGGCTCCGCGCACGTTGTCTGCCGCCGGAGTGCAAAGAAAAACTACCAGTTCAGCAATCTGATCAGGGTGTACGAATTCACAAGAAGGTTGCTTCTCGGCAAGCAACTCAGTGGTCGACTCTTGGATTGTCAGGTTGCCTTTTTGAGCTTTTGTATCGATCTGCTTTTGAACAAGAGGTGTAAGCACCCAACCAGGGCAAATGGCGTTGACGGTCACCCCCGTAGTCGCCGTCTCGAGTGCGACTGATTTGGTAAAACCAACTAAGCCATGTTTGGCGGCCACGTAAGCAGATTTGTGAGCAGAAGCAACAAGTCCATGCACCGAAGCGATGTTGATGATCCGTCCCCAATTGCGCTGTTTCATGCTTGGCAAGGCCAATCGCGTTGTGTGGAAAGCAGCCGATAGATTGACGGCAAGTATTGCATCCCACTGATCGGTCGGGAAATCCTCGACACATGCAACATGCTGGATGCCGGCATTGTTGACCAAGATGTCAACATTGCCGAATCTTCGCACAGCGCACTGCAGCATCGCTTCGATTTCATCGGGCCTGCTGATGTCGGCCCCATGATAATCAACCTCAGCGCCCAAATTTGCGACTTGGGCTTTCGCCCTTTCGAAATCCCCAAATCCATTGAGTATGACGTTAGCGCCCTGACGGGCTAAACCGCAAGCGATCGCCAATCCGATCCCGCTGGTCGATCCTGTAACTAATGCTGTTTTTCCTCTCACGCGAAGAGTTCCGTGCGGGCCTGACCATTACCATCTTCGGTGACATAAAACGGTCTGCGTTCGACATCAAAAACGGTTTTTGGACTGATCCCAAGCGCAGTGAGGATTGTCGCATGCAAATCGGTTACTCCAATTGGATTTTCGATGGCGATGCATGGACGTTCAGGCGAAGTTTTGCCGTAAAGGAATCCTTTTTTGAATCCACCGCCCCACATGACGACACTCGAACCGGCTGTGAAATGCCTGTGGAGCCCATAGTGTTTCATCTCGGTCATCTTGTCGACCTTCTCAGCTTGATCCGCCGCATTGGATCCAGGTTGCCCCTCCATGATCATGTCGCGGCTGAATTCGCTGGCTAAGACGACCAAGGTTCGATCGAGCAAGCCTCGTGCTTCCAAATCCAAAATCAACTGAGCGATGGGGCGATCGATCTCGGATTTCATTCGGCGAAGCGTTGTATGACCATCGGCATGTGTGTCCCAGTGCAAAAATGGCACATATTCCGTCGTCACTTCGACGTACCTAGCGCCTGCTTCGACCAATCGGCGCGCAAGCAAGCATCCGCGACCGAAACGACCTGTGTCGTATTTTTCATAACTTTCCTTGGGCTCCAGCGAAATATCAAAGGCTTCTCGCTCTTTAGATTCCAGCAATCGATAGGCACCATCCATAGAACGCATCATCGAATCGCGATGAAAATCGCTCATCTGGTCCCGATTAGGGTGGGAATCGGCCAGTTTACGATACAAGCGGTTTCGATTTTGGAATCGCGTTAGTTCCATTCCCTTAGGTGGCCTTACCGACACCGCAGCCTCTTCAGGAAACGGGAGATTCAATGGAGCAAATTCGCTTCCGAAAAAGCCTGCCGTCGTGAACGCCTTGAGTTCTTCTTGCTCGCCAACTCCTTCAAGCCGTTGACCGATATTGATGAAGGGTGGGATGACCGGATTGTTCGGCCCCAAAACTTTCGCCACCCAAGCACCGATGTGTGGGCAGGCGACGGTTTGCGGAGGCACATAACCTGTATGCCAATGGTATTGGTGTCGGGAATGTAGAATACTGCCCAGGTCGGGCTGCACGTGGGATCGGATTAGGGTTGCGCGGTCCATCACCTTAGCGATGTTTTCAAGTCCCTGGCTGATGTCGATGTTGTCCACGACGGTTCGAATCGAGGGAAAAGTGCTCAGTACCTGGGCGACTGGCTTGCCGACTTCAAAGGGTTCATAGTGTTTTGGATCAAAGGTATCTGGAGCTCCCATGCCACCACCCATCCAAAGCACAATGATCGAATCGGCCTTGGCGTTTGGATGAATGATCTTTGTCCCATCGGGCATCGCGTGAAGGAGATTTGGCACTCCCAAACCTAGGGTGGTTGTCGCTGCCAGCGATAAGGCTTTTAGAAATTCGCGGCGAGCTTGCGACTTGGGTGCAGTCGGATCCATTTCGAAGTGCTTAATCATCGGATCATTTCCATGTTACAAAGCTTGGTGATTGATTAGATGTCTACCGTACATACTGGAATTCAGGAAGCATGACAACGGACCAAAGGAGGTCTTCCATTTCGGTTTGGTCTAAGGATGGACCGATCAATTCTTGGATTGTTTGCCATTCTTGGTCGCTTGGCTTTCTGCAAAGAGCATGCATGAACAACTCGTCGACCAATGCGTGTGGCGAATGAAATTGGTCTTGGTCTGAGCCCAAGCGAGCGATCCAAAGACCTGCTCCTTGGCGTAACCAATCAGCTAGCGTCTGACCGTTCGATAAATCCATCGCCTCGAGGGTTGTAAGTTCCGTGGGCCTGGTACTGACGATTTGATCTCTGTTAGGGCGGCCGAGGCTACGCATCAGCGGATCGGCTTTTACCAAGGAGGCCCTTACCATGGGACTTTGCAAGCCGTTGGAGGAAAGACCCGTATCGATTTCGTTTTTCAATTGGTTTTGCCAGGGCCCATCGGCTTGGATTGCCTGCTTCCAGTCTCGAACGTCAGAAGTGAATTTTCCGTTTGGATCAAGAGTCTCTTGGGTGTAGAGCCATTGATCGGACGAAACGACCAATGTCGAAGCGTCTTTGCTGAGTAATTTCAACACAAAGAACAACGCTGCGGGATTTGGACCATTACCACCGTTGGTAGCTTCGATGAGGATCTCATTTTCACCCAATTGCATTGCCCGAGTTGTATCGAAACTTTCGAGGCTCTCCCAATTTTGGTCTTCGCCGATCAGACGGTGATTGATCCACAGACGGTATTGGTTATCGCAAGTGATCAAACCGAATGCTTTTTCTGGCAGTTTCTCCAGGGTAAAAGTTTGCCGGAATGTTATTTTTTCACCGGCCGGAGGAACACTAGGCGGCTTAGCCATATGTGACCAGATCCACTGTCCTATGGGGGCTGTGAGCGTTGCATTTTCCGCATTTTTTTGGGCTGGTTTACCTCGAACGATCGGAGCATCGAACTTCGTGGGTGCAGCTCCGGTTAGCTGCCAAATCGAATCGACGAATTGTTCAGCGGTCATCCTTCTGGCTCGTGGACCTTGGTACACGTAGGCCTCTGAGGAATCCTTTTCCAGCAATCGTTCGCAGGATGATTGATAAGCTTCCGAGGAGGCAATTGTGTATAAGATTTCTTTTAGGTTGTAACCCTTTTCGACCAAGACGACTGCGAGGTAATCTAGCAGGTCTTCGTTCCAAGGTTGGGTTTGCATCGCGTCAGTAGGATGGACGATGCCATAGCCCATCAATCGGTGCCACAAGCGATTGACAATCGTTCGGGAGAAGCGTCCGTTTTGGGGGTGGGTCATCAAGTTTGCGAGTTGTTGCAATCGCTCAGGTTGTGGAGCATCGGCATTGATTGTTCCAAGTTCTTCGAAGAGCCAACCGGGTTTTGCTGACTGACCTGTAGGTTTATCGCAGCGATGAATGTTTAAGGGAGTGGTGGAGTAAACAGCCGCGAGTCCATAAGCGTCCTTGAGCGTCCATCGATCGATGAAACTATCGTGGCACGAGGCGCATTTTAGGTTGATACCAAGAAAGGCTTGTCCGAGACTTTGAGCGAACTGGATTTCGACGGTTTGTCCCGCACTGACTTCACCTCGCCATCGTATACCGTTTGCAAAACCGGCACTTTCGCCAGTTGGAGGTGCGATCAGTTCACGAGCTATCGAATCGTAAGGCTTGTTTTCAATCAGCGCATCGTAAAGCCATTTAGAAATCTGAGTTCGTCCATTGGTGATGAATCCGGTACCGGAATAATCATTCCTCAGCAGATCATTCCAAAAGGTAAGCCAGTGCTCGGCGTAATGGACTTCTTGATCCAACAAAGATCGGATCAGTCGATCTCGTTTATCGCTGGATTTGTCGGCTAGAAATAGGGAGGATTGTTCTGGAGTTGGAAGCAAGCCGATGAGATCCAAGTAAACACGCCTGACGAATTGCGCGTCGTCTACTGGTGGTAAAAGAGAAAGTCCCCTTGCGGTACGATCAGCATCGAGGATTCGATCGATTGGGTTTTTTCGATTTGGAGTAGACGAGGGAGGGATTTCGGGACGACGTGGAAGCAAAGGAGGTTCGTAGTTTTGATTCCCGAAGGCGAAGCCTGTTTGCCAGGGCAATCCGGCTTGGACCCATTTTTTCAAGGTGAGGATTTCCTCATCGGCAAGTCCTGGTCCATCAGGAGGCATTCTCAGATCGGGGTCTTTTGAGGTGATGCGGTTTAAGAGCACGCTAGAAGAGTTGTCGTTGCTGAGAACTTCTAAGCCCGACTCACCGCCGCTTAGCATGGATTCGCGTGTGTTGAGCGAGAATCCCCCTTTCTTTTGGTCTCCGGTATGGCACGCTGCACAGTGTTCCTTCAGCAGTGGAAGGACTTTGTGGGCAAAGTCAAAGGAATCTTGAGCGTGAATCGGTTCGGTGTGTCTCAAGCAAGCTACTGAGACAAGAAACATCCACAATAAGAATAGTTTCGTTTGTTTTTTTGGGGTTATCTGCATAGATAGTTGAGAACCGATGGATTGATTTGGTTCTTCAGGGAGTATTTCGGGTAAAGTTCCGGCTGGCTGATAAGGTGCAAAAGAACCAATGATTTAGGTCTGGGGGATACGAGTATACCCCTTTGCAAGCGTATTTCAAAAAGGGGGACCGGAAATCTGGTTCCATTCAGTGCCGTATTACACTTGCACAGCATTACACTTCGCAAGAACAGTGCGCCGAGAACGCTTCTATCGATTTTGAGACTCAGCGACCTAAAAAAGAAGCCGATAGAGCCAAGTACCGTAGGTTCCTTGTTTTTGCAGTGAAGATCCCGTATTGGAGCGGAGTGGTCTTCGAGGTTCTCGACGAGTTTGAGAAGCTAAGCTGGACTTTTGAGTCCGTTTCACTGAAAACCAACGAAGACGGCATTGGCAAATCGAAGTCAACTATCGGTAAACACGACCTAGTGACGGCCAATAAAGTTGCAATATCAAGCGATGCAGATAAGTCACATCGGTGCATGGCTTAGTTCCGACTATTCTTGGTGCTCATCGCCGTTATAGGGACGCGGGATCTTGAGCTCGATCGCTCATGCGATATTCAACAGTCCGTTAGGGACTGCGCAATGCGCAGGCAGGAATACTCGAACGGATACCGCAGAGTCATCATGCAAGCTACCCGATCGATCACGAGCGTCCTCTGTCGAAGCGGATTGGGCGGGAGTTGGCTATTGGCCGATGAGTTGTAGAAGAAAAAAGGGGCATGAATAGAAACTGGGGTTTTCCTCACGGAACCAATCAAGAGTAGGTCATCCCCGACATGGTCAATAGAAGAGCGTCTCGACGAGTTAAGGTCAACATGATTGACAAGTAGCATTAGCGCTAGAGATTGGAGAATCGCAAGTCGGCAGTATTGGAACTAGCCTGAGCTTGGGAGGCAGTCCTCGGGTCAGTCCGAATTTTTTAGCCCTCGGATTCTTTGCTAGCAATCCTCCCTTGCAGGCACCAGGGACAGTCCCCGAG
>JAGWZB010000233.1 GCA_018969045.1 Planctomycetota bacterium
TGTTGGTTTGCTGAACGGTGTTTCCAACCTGCTTCCACTCATATTGAGGTGCAAAACTCAACTCCAGCGGTTCATCGATTTGCCCATTGGTCCCTTGGTTGCCAATCGCATCATCGATCCCGTTTCCAAAAGGCCGATTCAGATTCATACGCAGGTTCATGCTGAACTCGGGAGGGAACAATTCGTTGAGACTCTCAACCGTCAGCGGGTACTCATCGTTTTGAACACTGGGGGTGGGCAAGGAACGCCTGCGATAGCGTTGTTCGTGCAACATTCGGATCAGACCCATCAGGTTGCCCGCATCCTTTTGCATGTTATAGCCGGTGCTATTGGCAAGCGATGATGAGTTGAGAGTCGGAGCCGCAGCAGCCAGTTTGGGGTACCTGAGCTCAGCACTATGAGTCGTCATCAGCGAGTTGACGACCGACGAGTTATCAAAGCCCGATGCTGCCAATCGATCGCGCAGCTCACTGGGGAGCGATTCGACGTCTTCGTCGTACCGCCGAAGGATGGCTTCCAGATCACTCAACGTAAATGGAGTGTCCCCATAATCGCGAACCCCCGAACCGGATTCATACGCATCGCCGAAAATCTCCGAAGCGATCCCTTGCTGAACGCCATTTTCGGGAGCCACGTCAGGGACTTGAGGGTACAGATAGACCAAGTTCCCGTGCTTATCCAACGTTGGAGCGACGCTCGAACGCTTTCCCATAGGTCCACCGGGCATGGTGTTGTGCCGGTAAAGTCCATTGACCGGCATCTCGCGTTCCATCAACGCACTTTGCGGGTCGTTGCCGGGCCGACCTGGCGTGCGATCGATCTGAGGATTAAACCCAAGATTGGCATAAGGTCGAGCACCGTATCGCAAATCGAAGATCGAGTAGCCGCTGGAAGAAGTCAGCAACGAGACGTTGTTGTCAAAAAGTGGATTTAGCGAAATATCCGCTGGACCAAACCCAAAGCCTTGGGAGAGCGACATCCCGGCTCGGTGCAAACCATTGGAATAACCAAACGCATTGAATCCTGCTCCGCTACCGTTGAAGTTCAAAGCCGCTGAGCCTTGGGTGCGATCGCCGTGAAGGTTGATGTTCAATCGACCATCGAGATCCTGAATCATCACCCCAGCAAGGGCCTTGAGCAACCTGCCATCGGGCGCATGGATCGCCGGCAAGTTCGGATTGATCCAAACGCTATCGGGCGTACCGTCTCCATCATTGTCGACATCCCAAGGGCCTGCAATCAGTTGTTGGATGTAACCATTGAGCGGCACATTTTGAGCCAGACTTTCTTTAGGATAAGAGGGAAATGCTCCATGAGGCTGGAAAAACGGGTTGACCGAAACAACCCCGCTTTGAGACTGGTAACTGTAACTCATGACACGAGCCGAGGCCGCATCGATGAGCCTGAGCAGTTCCGAAGCTTCGGCAACATCTGCCGGTGGGCCGTACATGTGGGTCAAATAATGGATCAGTTCAGGCCGATGGAACGATGGAATATGGATCGTGTCTCCCGTGAAAGACAACCAGTAGTCACGCCAATCCGGAACATCGATCCCTTCGTTGCTGGCTCCTTTCAGGGCGCTGAAGTCTCCAATCCCCGAGACACCAACGGTCCCATTGTTTCCACCAACATTGGCCATCCAATCCCTGTGTTGCAAGTAGTCGTAATTGGGTAGCAGGGCAGGAGGGAATTTCGGCTTGGTCGATGGTATGGACATCAAGTCGCGGCCATCAATGTTTCCATAATTGTTTTGGCTTGGATTGGTCTCAAGCCCAATCGCCGCATTGTTGAAGGCGGTGCCATTGATCAAACACTTGTAGCCCTGGTGGGTCGAAGTGATCGGATCGAAAAAGTAAAACAGATTGCGGAGGCCTTGGCCATTTGGCAATGCGAGCCAGTCTCCGAGTTCGCCAGAAAAGGTCTCGACTCGAGTGGAGTTGGGCTTCTTCCATTTGCCTTCGAGCTTGCCTTTGACGCTCGATAGATCGATCACGATCGAGTAATCGTAGTCGGTCGAAGTCCCTTGTGGATAGTTGCCCGGTTGGTTACCTGGAATGTTGCCGTCGAGGTTAGGATCCGTGGCGGTGTCGTTTGCGGATCGAACATATCCGACATACTTGAAAATCCGAAACGATTGCCCTGCCAACGGGCCTTCGAGTACCGTCAAAATTCGCCCATTGTAGGCACCTTCGACGCCGCTGAGCCGGAAAGTTGAGACAGCACCTCCAAGATTCGCCGGGTTGCGCGGATCGAGCGAGACTTTGATAAGCTCAACACCCGAGCCCGTTGGCGGCGTTAGCTTACGGCACCATTTGTCTTGGAATGTGGTAATGCCCGCACCAAAAAAACGATGTCCAAACTGCACACGGATGACGCTAGGATCGTAGATATCTTCCAGTAGCGAATGCATGTGGAAAGCGCTCTTGGAGTCACGAGTTCCCCGCACAGCCATCTTCATCACTTCGCTGGCCATCCCTTTGACCGAAGCGTTCGATTGGTTGGCTCGGATCCGAGTCGCTTGAGCGGCCGATCTGGAAGAACTTGCCGAGACAACCCAAGTCACCGCTAAGAGGGAAAACAGCGCGAGCATTCCCAAAGCAAGCAGCAGGATCAAGCCCCGTCGTGGACGGTTGGCTGGTTTGAAATAGCTGCCTTGAATCTCAGCTCGCTTGCGGCCAATTCGTGTCGACTTGTGCATGGTTGGTTTCCTCTCTCGCCATTGGGTGTGTCTTGTGCTTATCGAATCGTACGAGCGTTACTAGCGCAATTCCATCTGACGCTCGTAAACTTGTACGACATCTTTCATGATCACCGCTTGGGTCTCATAAGTCCCCTGAGCAGTGCCAGGGGTAGGAGGCAACGTCGGTAGGGTCATCCCCTTTTCGAGCATGTCGCTGATCTCGCCTTCGGTCCAACCCCAAGGCTTTCCAGCAACACGTAGGCTCAGTGGATAGCTATCTCCAGTGACCGCAATAATGCGATACCATCGATGGACTTGGCGAGACACTTGAGTCACGTTGGAATTGTTGACGGGTCGCGGCAATAAATCTCGAAAAGCAAATCGGGACATCATGATCCAATCCCCCGCCTTGACTTTGGAATCCATCGTCGGATACCCATTGACGGTGATATTAAAAGTTCCCGAGTGGATCGCATCATTCGAGATACCTACGACCCGAACAACTCGCTCATTGGTCGGTACATTCATCACTTGCGCGGGTGTTCCCTGTTGGACATTCCCTGGATCGATCACCGCCGTGGCAGCCAGCTCGCGGGCATCGCGTTTGGAAAATACAACCAAAGCCACATCGTAAAGCCGAGGGATATCCAATGGCTGATTGGCGACCAAACTCTGCTGGTAAACCCCAGTCACTCGATCCAGCGAAATCACCGGTGTGTTTTCCGACGGAGTGACCGTCGCTAACCAAGACGCCTGTTGGGCCGTGGTCGGTGTTGCAACGATCGAACCATCCGATCCTACATACACCGATCTCAAAGGACCGATCGCTTTGTTCTTGCTAGCCGAAGGCTGAACCAAATCCCCGCCGTACATGGTCGCCAGACGTACGGCTGCGGGTTGCCGAAGCCAACTTCCAGGTAGCGACAATTGTGGATCGCTGAGGGATCCTCGCAACAAGCGGGGAGCCCTGCGAATCTGGGCGCTTGAGAGCATCAACACCGGATCGCTGTTATCGAACAAAAACGGAAATCGCGTCCGGAAAAAGGGCTGTGGGACATTGTTGCCAGATCGGTTCTGAAATCCCCAAAATAGTGGATCGATGCAAAAACCAACCCCGATGACTTCATTCTGCGCCACGGCTGCTTGGGTCGCATTCGGAGGAACTGGGAACGTGTTGCTGATGGCGTTGTAAGCATCACGCATGCCGCTGATCGAATGCTCGACTATTCCGATATCATCGACCAAACACCAAGGGCTTTCGAGCGTCGGCTGGGCGATGTTGGCGGTGTTGAATACGGCCAAAGCGCTTTCACCAGCCGCAAGACCTTGGGTAATCTGCTGAGAGTCTTCGGCCTCGCGACCTGCAAGAGGGATCAGAAAAGCGATCGAGACCAACCCGACCAGGATGACGACCATAGCAAAGATGACTTCGAGCAAGGTTAAACCGCTGCGAGTGGTATTCATCGTGCTTGCCCTAGCCTGGGTTGCGTTACTGAGCGGTGACATTGGAGTTGTAAGTCCCTCGGCGCGATAGCTCGATCATATCCCCGAAATTCAAGTTGTTGATGTTCAATCCCAAGATCGATACTTGGGTCTCGATGTTGACCACCGGCGATGCGGTGATCGCACCAGAGTTCGGGCTCAGTCGCACCACATAGGCGCTCAGATCTGTAAGATTATTTTGAACGCCCAGTTGCACTGCTCCTTTGAATCCAAAGGCGTTTCGACCTAGGATCTGAGGGTCTGGATCCAACGGCATGGTCACTCGATCGATTTTGCCGACATGCAAAAAGATATCGTGCGTGGCATCGATGCGAGTGAGGCTTCCTTGGTAGTTTGGATCCGAACCACCCCCTCGACGCTCGTTGGCCCAGACGTGACTGAGTTGGCCTTCGGACGAAAACACGATGTACACAGGCCGCAGTTCCTCAGGTGTAGGAGGGATCGGTCCGTTGCTGATCCAATCCGAAGCGAACCTCATTCGGTAGTCGAACCCCGGCATGGCTACCCCATTGGGATCGAATACCGGTTGCTTTTCTGCAGTCAGATTTCCGTGACCGGGCATCTTCTTTCCAAACCCGCTGAGCGACAGATCGACACACATCCCGCGGGGCAACTGGACGACTTGGGAAAAGACCGGCTTGGGCCGCTGATAAATCTTAAACTGCGTGAAGATCATCCCCGGCTTGAGGTCCACATAGGGTTCCTTGGCCCTCTCGGTATGTCCATCAAAGAGCCTTTCGTTCATGACCGAAAACCAGATCGTACTGCCGCCAGCGTTGCCATGCACCGTTGGCGATCTAGGCGAGACGATGCTGAAGCGTCGCGAAGAGCTTCCAAAACTGATTTGCGAACCGTTGGTCAAGTACTCACCGACGAGCCAAGCCAAGTTGATATTGGCCGATGCGGTGACTTCGAAGATACGCGCCTCTGGCACCATATTTTGGTGAAAGTCCGCCAAGGCATCTTCACCGATGTAGGGAGCATTGGTTGGAATCGCTGGATTCAGTCCATCACCTGGCACACGCACACGGAACGAGACCGTTGCTGGCAGCATCGATTCGGACACTGGCAGAGGCTCTTCGGCCAAGCTCATGCGGATGCAAGCGTTGTAGGGGACGAAGTTCGCATCGGGAGTCGTGTAGGGTCCTGGCAATGCCGTTTCGGAGATGAAGTTGCCGTTGGCACCAACGGTCGCTCGCGAAGAGAGCCTTTCGAACACGACTGCTACCGATCGATTGCGACCGATGGCACGAGTCCGGGCTGCTTCAAGGTAGTTCTTGACCATGATTGCCGCTTGGCTGGACTTGCGATCGGTCAGCACCGATTTGATCCCAGGCAACATGATTGCAGCGATGGTCGACACCACACCCACGACGACCAGCAGTTCGACGAGCGTCAAACCACGCTTGGATGGTTTTCTGCGGATCATTGGTAGGCTCCGTTGATGCTGTAATTGGTGATGTCGTCTTCAAAGAGCTTCGCGTTGGTGATCGCACCGAGCCTTAATGATGAATCATCCCGTGGAAACCAAGGATCGCACATCACCAGTGGCGCTTGCCCACCTTGGTCATAAGGAACCGGCATAACGACATCCGACGTGGATGATGAACCTGCTCGCAGTCGGTAACGGCCTTGTCGTTGCAGCCCCGCCTCTAGTTCGATGCGAACTCCGGGAGTTCCATCCAGACCGGTAGAAATGACAAGGGGAAAAGCTATCGCAGAAGGCTTGAACACAGGCGTTCCATTTTGCTTGATTCGGTATCCTGGATCCGCCTTTCGCGGATCGAGCGGATCGCTAAAGGCATAATTCGAAAACCCATCTCGATTAAAACTAGGATCCAAGAGATCTGGATGAAAACGAATGGTGTCAGGAAAACCTGTAGGCCAACGAACCCAATAGATCGGCTTCCTGTAAGAATCAAGAAACTCAAGAAGTCCGTCACCGTCGGTATCTCCAATCTCCGTCTTACCAAACAGCTCGATCGCGGGACTGCCATTGAGTATCGAATCCTCGACGACCAAATAGAGCAGTTCAGGATTGTTGACGATGGTTCGCCATGCAGGTTGATTCGGTAGTACTGAAGCGGCTTGTATCAGCCGTGCCCTGAGCCTTGCAGCGCGAGGGGATTCTGAAGCGGTAACCTCGACCGGCCAGGGAGTCCCGTTAGGTCGAGGAGCTACAAGCCCAGTCCAATAGTTCTTAACAATCGGTGCGGTGTCTTTGATATCCGTTTGATGATCAGGCATTTCCTGAACAATCATTTCTCTTAAGAGCATCACTCTTAGACGCTCCAGAAGTATTCCCTTAGGTTCGAACTCATCGTTATTGGCTGGGAGTGCCTCTTTGGCATTTCCTGGAATAGGTACTGCGAAAATGTTCCCTGGCGCTCGCGCGTAATTGATCGGATAGTTCTCGTACTCTTGCATCCGCGAGACAAGAACTTCACTGATCTTTCGGATCGTGCTTTGGGTTCGGATGTTCGACGCTTCTGCGGAAGCTTGGCGATAGGCGACCAAGAACATTCCCGAAACGACCGTGATCAAACTGATCGAAACAAGTAGTTCGACCAAGGTCAACCCTTGGGACATGTTTCGATTTTTTTGCTTGGATGGTTTCATGATGACTCAACCTTGGAGCCTACGATAAGATCGATCAGTTGGAATCGCCGAAGGTTGGCACGTCGAGAATATTCGACGTGTTGTCGTTGACGTACAAGTGTCGGTTCAAAGGAGCGTTCGGGGTATCGATCCAGAACTCTGGGTTGTAGAACTTGACCGACGATGTTCCCGGTCGCGGGAACGTCAGAGTCTGTGGGTTCAATGGTGCTTGGTTTCCGCCGGGAACGGTGAAGAGAAACGCAGGTTTGCTATCTCCTGAAGGGGCGATATTGCGAACCGATTGGCATCCATAGACTCGGTCGAATCCTGCGCTGTGAATTTGAAACGTCTTGTCGTTGGCATACCGCAGGGCACCGGCTTTGGTTGGATCCAAATCCATCGACAAGAACGGTCGCACGCAGTTTCGAGTGCACGAGTTCAAGGCGCCTTGGGTGAATACCAAACCAGGAGAGTAGAAATTGAAGTAGTAGCTAGAGTCTCCAACGGTTGCGCCGCCGATTTGGTAGGTTCGGCTGTCGAAATACACCAGTGGCACCCCCCCTTGGCTAATGCCCGGTCCGCTACCGATAAACACCGGCATCAAGTCGTTAGCAACCCCTTCTCCATAGATCGTTTCGTCGGTGGAAAACCCCGAGTTGGGATCCAACGTCAGTCGGCTAAGGTTGAACTCGAAGAAGGCGTTCTCGCGCTGGGTGTTGTAGATGTACCCGCCGGTGACAGACTTCAGGGGGCCACCCGGACCGGTGATTGGTCGCTGTGGATCGTTGCTAAATCCGCCAAGGAAGAACACCAAGGCTTCGGCAGAGTCGAAGACTCGTCCGCTACGAAGGTTGGGGGCCGACGGAGTATACCTAGACAGATGGGGGTGGGACCCAGTGACATCGTTATCGTTGCGAATAGCACCATTTTGTTGCGAGTTCGCTGGGTTAAGCAGCATCAGCTCACTGGCTAGGATATTAGGAAAGGCTTTTCGCAGGTGGGCTTCCATGACGGGCCAAGAGCTACCATCGGGAGGATAGTCCCCG
>JAGWZB010000234.1 GCA_018969045.1 Planctomycetota bacterium
ACTGACCCCAAACCTCAGGCGTCACAAAGTCTTTGGGCTTGGGTTTGGTTCGAGGTGGCAATGCCTGAGCTTGATACTTTTTCCAACGATCCAGCAAATCCTTGGCTCGTGTAGGTTGCTCCATTGCCAAATTGGTTTTCTCGTTTGGATCCACACTCAAATCGAAAAGTTCCAGATTGGCTGGCGAACGATCGTCTTTAGCGATTTCCTCCTGGCCATCGACATTCTGCTGCGATTTGCTCCCATTGACCACAATTTTCCAGTCCCCCGACCGCATAGCGCCCCAGTTGGGTGCAGCATTGAGCAAGATGTCGCGGTCAACCATCGGCTTGCCTTGGAAGATCGCTTCCCGGATATCGATTCCATCGATGGGCAACCTTTGTTCCACTTTGGCGTTGGCTACACCCAGCAACGTTGGGTACAGATCGACCATGTGCATCGGAGTTTTGACGATGGAACCTGCTGGAATTTTTCCTTCCCAAGTCATGAAGGCGGGTACTCGAACGCCCCCTTCATAGACGGTCCCTTTCCCCGCACGCAACGGACCATTGTCGGTGACTTTGCCTGGGGCAGGCCCTCCATTGTCGCTTGAGAAAAAAAAGAGAGTGTTGGACCGTACGTTAGCCTCATCGATGGCTTTTACAATGCGACCGACCGCTTCGTCCATCGCCCAGAGCATCCCAGCATAAATCCGCCGATCCCCTTGGAGATGGTCAAACGGCTGTAGATACTCCTTGGGTACTTGATGGGGAGAATGCACGGCGTTAAACGGGACATAGAGAAAGAAAGGCTTTTTGCCAGCGTATTGCTGCACGATCTTGACCGACTCGTCGGCGATCAGGTGCGTCGAGTAACCTTGGTCTCGACAAACCATGTCATCGCGATGCCAGTCGAAACCACCGTCGCGGGTGTGATCGAAGTAATCGATCGCTCCGTTGTAATGTCCATAGTGGTGATCAAAGCCTCTGCGTGTAGGAAGGTATTCCGGTTTATAATGACCTAGATGCCATTTGCCGACAATCGCCGTGGCATATCCTGCCGACTTGAGCCCTTGTGCCAAGGTTTGCTCATCGAGTGGAAGCCCATACTGAGCCCAAGGTCGAACAACTCCTACTTGCAAGCCGTGTCGCATCGGGTATCGGCCTGTCATGAGTGCCGCGCGAGTCGGAGAACAGACCGGCTGAACATAGAAGAAATCAAGCTGTGCGCCCGCTTGGGCAAGCCGATCCAAGTTGGGGGTTGGTATTTCGCTTCCATGCCATAGGACGTCTTTCCATCCAAGATCATCTGCAAGTATCACAACGATATTGGGTGGCGATTCCTGAACCTCCGTGGAATGAGCGTACAAACACCACAGGAATGTGCTGGCGGCCCAAAACATTGCGGTGACGAGCGAAATGTTTCTCATGGTTGTTCCCTCTGCTTGAGGGTTCTTCAGGGATTATGATTGGTCGTAACGATGGTGCTAGAAGTTTTTGGTATTCTATCAAACTCTCCGAGTCCACGGGGATTGGAACCACTAAGCAAGAGGACTTCAAATTGAGCGAAAATTCTACGCCAAAAAATCCTAGCCTAACCGTTCTGGTTCTTGCCGTATGGCTTTTTGCCTTCCTGACGATTCGAGATATCTGTGCCCAAGATCTTCCTACATTGGACCTCGGAGGTGTGATCGAACAACGTCAAATGATACCTATGAGAGATGGAAAACATCTCTTTGCATTGCTCTACATGCCACCTGGGGATGGCCCTTGGCCAGTCCTGTTCGAGCAACGCTATGCCGATATCCAAGGAGAGGGTACACGCCGTTCGGCCGCTCGATTAGCACAAGCAGGATATGTGGTAGCGATGGTGAATTATCGTGGAACCTGGAAATCCGAAGGGACTTGGGTCGGCTATCGCGCATTGGGTTGGGGAGAGCTCAAAGATGGTTATGATACCTGTGAGTGGCTTGCCACTGAGAAATGGTCGACTGGGAAAGTTGGTACCTTTGGTAGCTCGCAAGCTGGATACGCACAGAACTTCCTTGCCATCACTCAACCCCCTCATCTTACAGCTCAATACATGGTGGATACAGGTCTTAGCTTATTTCATGAGGGATATCGAATTGGCGGAACCACTCGACCAGAGCGATTCAAGGCCCTGAGACAGGTCTGCAGAAATCCACAAGACAATGATCGATTGATGCAGGAATGGTTTGAGCATCCTACCTACGATGAATACTGGCAGGACGAAGATTGCTCGCGATATTTTTCGAAGATGAACGTACCCTGCTTTACGATAGGCAGTTGGTACGACTTTATGAATCAAGGGTCGATCGATAGCTTCCGTGGCAGACAAACTCAAGGTGGCCAGAACTCGCGCGGTTATCAACAATTGGTTATCGGCCCATGGCTTCATGGCCGGCTCAATAAAGGTCATCAAGTCGGCCAATTGACCTACCCCAAAGAGGCTGCTTGGCCGGAAGTAGACCACATGGTCCGCTGGTTCGATTATTGGCTTAAGGGCAAAGATACAGGTGTCATGTCTGAGCCTCCTGTGCGCTACTTTGTCATGGGAGCCCTCAACGAGCAAGATGCACCTGGCAACATCTGGAGAGAAGCGAAAGATTTTCCGCCAGATCACCAGATGCAATCGTTCTATTTCCAAACCTCCGGACGCTTGTCCAACGAATCACCCGGCGACGAATCGGCCTGGACTTCCTGGATCAGCGACCCAAGGGCTCCTTGCGAAATCCCCGGCACTTCGTTCCCCGGAGCCCACGACGCACAAGGCTTTGAAACGCAGTCCCAAGTCAGAACATTTACCACCGAGGTGTTGAGCCACCCTATCGAATGGACCGGACGAATTCGCGCAGAGCTATTCTTTTCTTCGACAGCCAAGGATACCGATATTATCGTTCGAGTCAGCGATGTATATCCCGACGGTCGATCTATTCTGATCGTCGATTATCCGCAGCGCTTAAGATACCGCCAAGGTTTCGATAAAGAAGTATTGCTCACACCCAATGAAATAGTCCCAGTCGATTTTGACGTTGGTTGGATCAGTCAGATTTTCAATAAAGGCCATCGAATACGAGTCACAATAGCAAGCACAGGAGCGCCGCTTTACGAACCTAATCCGCAAACCGGTGCTAAAGAAACGATCGACTGGCCAAACGACCCCGTCGTAGCTACCAATACGATCTACCACAATCGTCGCCATGCCTCGAAAATCATGGCGCCCATACGACCCTAAGTAGAAACGAATCGAATTAAATCACCACAACGAATTAGGTTTCCGGATTCCACTCTGGAAATTTTTCGAGCTGTTGTTTCAAGGCGGCTCGAGCGCGGTTGAGCCTTGAGCGCACGGTGCCAATCGAGATTTTTAAGACATCGGCGATGTCTTCGTAAGCAAGGTCTTCCATTTCACGAAGGACCAGGATCGATTTGTGGTCTTCGGAGAGCAAAGCCAGCGCGCGGTGGACCAATTGGATGTCTTCGCTCCGAGTCATGCGAAGGTCCGGGCCATCGCCATCGAACTCGGGTTCAGCCCCGGTATTTTCCCGAGATTCGTCGAGCGATTGATGGTTCTTGCGTCGTCGGCGGCGAGCCAACGCGAAATTGAATGCGATCCGATAGAGCCAAGTAAAGAATCGGCTATTGCGTTGGAAGGTGTCGAGTTTCAGGTACGCTTGGATGAAAGATTCCTGGACAACATCCTCGGCTTCGTCGGCATTGCCAACGACGCTGATCATGGCCGTGTAGAGACGGTCTTGGTAGCGCAGCACGAGAGTTTCAAAGGCCGAGCTTTGACCTTCGAGCGCTCGCTGGATCAATTCGTCTTCGTCGTTCACTCGTTGGATCAAAGGAAAGGATAAGTCTGGAGGAAGAGGGACCGGGACCCAGCCCTAAAAGATGATGAATTATATTTGGAAAATTGTCGCGAGGAATTCCCTAGAGTTTGGGGTTATTTCGTGAAAAAAGTTAGCTTTCGTCGTTTGCCTGCGGGCCCTTCTCAGGACTATTCGTAGCGGAGAGCGTCGATCGGATCGAGCCTGCTGGCGCGCCAAGCGGGGTAGAAACCAAATCCGACCCCTACGCACGCGGAAAAAATCAAGCTTACGACCGCTGCCCAGTGGTTGACGATGATCGGCCAATCCCGCCCGCTCGAAACGGCATTGATGGCCATCGTTAGCCCCACCGATCCTAGAATGCCAAGCGATACTCCGATGATCCCGCCCACGAGCGATAACAGCATGGCTTCGACCAAAAACTGCATCAGGATATCTTGAGGCCTTGCCCCTACGGCCATGCGTATGCCGATTTCGCGAGTTCGTTCGGTGACCGACACGAGCATGATGTTCATAATTCCAACCCCTCCGACGATCAGCGAGATACCCGCGATGGAGGCAAGCATAGCCGTCAGAGTTCCGGTGACGATTCCAAAAGCGCTGGCGATTTCTGTGGTATTTGCGACTTGAAAGTCCGGGGGTTGGCCCATGGAGATCCGGTGGCGATCCATCATCAGAGATTCGATTTCCTGCTCGGCGATCCCCATCAGTTCGGTCGAGCGAGCTGAGGCCAAGGCGACATCGACGTTGTTGAAGTTGGAGCCTTGAAGTCTTTTCCGTACGGTCGTAAAGGGCATCAGAACCACGTCGTCTTGATCATCGCCGACGATGTTAGCTCCTTTACTGACCAACACACCAACGATTTCAAAAGGGATATTTTTGATGCGTACGGTCTGTCCGATAGGGTTTGCAGTTTGAAAGAGTTTTTTGACAACAGTAGCACCGATGACGCAGACTTTATTGGCGTTGTTGATATCGCCATCGGTGAAGAAACTACCGGACTCGATCTGCCAGTTCCGAACCAACAAGTAGTCTGCGCCCACCCCCACAAGGTCCCTGGGGCGCCAATTATTATTACCGCTGATGACTTGACCAACGGCACCAACCAGTGGACTAGCAGCAAGCACACTTGGACATTCCTTTGAGATCGCAGTGACGTCGCCGACGGTAAGCGAGGGGATTTGACCGGTTCGAGCACCGCGAGCTTGCCTGCTCCCAGGTTGGATGACGATCACATTGGTTCCAAGGTTTTTGAACTCGCCTTGCACCAATTCACTTGCGCTAGTTCCGATAGAGACCATAGCCGTAACGGCAGCGATCCCGATCACAACACCAAGGATTGTTAGACCCGCCCGCATCTTGTTCTTGCCAAGTGCTGCGATCGCTATGCGTAAAATATTCAGCAAGGACACCGATGTTCGCTCCGGTTTGAAGGGGCTGGTAGTTGCTTATTGATCTTCCGACTCCCTCGATAGTTTACTCAGTATTTCCAAGTAGAGCAGTTCATATCGTTGCAATTGCGCGTCGAGTTGGAATAGTTTTTCGGCTCGTTGTCGATTGGCCAAGCCCAGTCGAGCAAGAGATTGCGAATCCTTAGCAAGTTCGATCGTCAGATTCACCCAAGAGTCCCAGTGATTGGGAGGGACCGACTGCTCATTGGTAGTTTCCCCTAGAAGATACTCGATACCTTCGACGCGCGTTGAGGACACAGTTAAGCCGACGGCCATGGCTTCGAGGATGACGTTTGGCATGCCTTCATAGCGGGCTGGCAATAATAATAAGCAAGCGCGGCGCATCCAATCCAAGACGTCACTGCGTCGACCTAGCAGTTCGACACGATCCTCAAGAGGCGATTGATGAAGCCAGTTTTTCCAAGTGTCGGACCAATTTCCCTGGCCGATAAGAACCAATCGGTGATTGGGGAGAGCTTGGAGGATCATTGGTGTGGACTCAAGCAGAATATCGATTCCCTTTTGAGTTTCGAAACGGCCTACGAAGAGGAGAATTTTTTCGTCGGGCACTCCGTGGGCTGGGTTATTCGCAGGATCCTTCCAATGGTCCGGAAGTACGATTCCGTTTGGAATCACGAGGAGTTTCTCTTTGGGGAATTTCTCATAGGCAGCGCACCAATTGGCAACTTCGTCGCTGACGCAGACGACTTTCTCGACACAGTTGCGCCAGGACCAAGCCAGTGCGCTGCGTAATCGCCTAGGTTCAGCGACACGTGCACCGGCGATCACAGGCACGTGAGCTTTGGAGTAGCACCAAGCACCTAGAAGATTCGCATGCCAAAGAAAGGTCTGCGCAATATCTGGTTTGCTTTGTTCGATGAGTCGATTGAGTTTACGGTAGGCCCAAGGAATCTGGGAGGATTTGCTAGCGTTTAGAAATTCGACGTGGATCTGGTGTTTTTCCAGATCACGGAGCAGGTCCGTTTCGGTTTGGCCGGTGGGAGCAGGAGCGATTGATATGACACGAACGTCGTGTTTTTTTTGGCGAAGGTAGATCGCCAATTGGGTGCAGCAACGCTCGGCTCCTCCGGTATGGATTTCGGTGATGAGCAAGTCGATTTTCATTCGCTGCGGTTTGGGATTGTGCCCGGGGGTCGGAAGTAGCTAAAGACGATCAAGCTACGCGATAGCTTAATGGAAGGTTCTAGAGTTTCCCGAGCATGGAGGCTAGGGATGTTCCGAAACCGTGGCATGCGGTCTTGGCAAATCGGACGGAAGAGTCAAAAAGCCATTCGAAGCGGTTTAGGTTTCGGCTGGATGTTCATTGCTGCGCTAGGGTTGGTGGTAAGTGGATGTGATTTGGTGGAGGATTTTGAAGTCCCTGGGCCGATGGGGCCAGGGACACTAGGAGAATCGGGTAAATCGGGTAAGGTTGTTGATACAAGCGCGGGTAATGATGGTGGTCGAAGTCGTACGATGACATCGATGCGTCCTTCTGATGGGGCGCAGTTGTCGATGGTTCCTGCGAGGACTCAGCAGACCATACTTATCGCGAGTTTCAACATCCAGGCTTTTGGGGTTAAGAAAGTGTCTGATCCGGTGGTGGTGGATCGGATTGTTAAGATTCTGCGATTATTCGATGTGGTTGCGATTCAGGAAGTTCGAGCGACGGATCAGACAGTACTTCCCCAGTTAGTACAGATGGTCAATTCGCAAGGGGCCAAGTACGATTTCATTTTAGGACCAAGGTTGGGCCGGACCGATTCAAAAGAGCAATATTGTTACGTCTACGATACCAATCGGATATTGTCGAGTCCTGCGGCTAGTTATACGGTCAATGATACTGCGGATTTGTTGCATCGAGAGCCTTTGGTTGGGCGGTTTGCAACGCGGGTACCGGCTGGTTATCCACCATTTACTTTCTCGCTGATGAACATTCACACCGACCCGGGGGAGGTTAAGCAGGAGTTACCGGTCATGCATACGGTGCTTCATGCGGTGCGGGAGTATGAATGGACCATGGCGCGAGAGGATGATGTACTGATGATGGGCGACCTGAATGCAGCCCCATCTAAATTTGGCAACTTGGCCAAAGTCCCTGGGATTTATTGGGTCATCAGTGATCAACCCACCAATACTCGAAGGACCGAGTTATATGACAATATTTTGTTTGATCGAGGGCCGACCAACGAATTCATGGGTAAGGCGGGAGTGTTGGACATGGCGACGGTATTTGGGATTACACTGGAGGAGGCCCTTAAGGTTTCTGATCACAATCCGATATGGGCAGAGTTCAGCATTGTCGAGCAATCTTCGGCGTATTCCACTCCTGGAAGCAATGCTGTGATAGCAAATCAAGGGGTTGTATACCCGGCACGCTAGGGATGTAGGGCAGTGGTAGCACATCAGTGAGGGGGTGTTATGTTCTTGCCAAGAGTCTGATTCTCTAGCTGCACCTTTCTCAAAAACTGCAAAAAAGCGGGGACAGACCCCGGTTTTTGCCCTCGGTTGGCGTGCACTTTGTGCGCGGTCGTTCG
>JAGWZB010000235.1 GCA_018969045.1 Planctomycetota bacterium
GCGATGAAGACCGTGAAGGCCAAAAACTTCATACGCTCTGCAAAGGCCCCAATAATCAGTGCAGGTGTGATGATCGCAAACATCATTTGGAACACCATAAACATCTGTTGGCTCAAACCTAGTTTGACCCCTGGAACCGGTTCAAAGGATGCACCCGTCTCCACTCCTTTTAACAAAAAGTGGGTCATCGGATTGCCGCAGAACCCTTCACCGATTTCCGTGCCTGAAAAGGCAATACTGTAGCCTACCAAAACCCATAAAACGGTTACAACCGCCATGCACATGAAGCATTGCATCAGGATGCTTAAGACATTCTTGCGGCCGACCAAGCCACCGTAGAAAAATGCCAAGCCAGGAGTCATCAGCAGAACAAATGCCGCGCATGCGAGCATCCACGCTTGATCGCCCGAGTTCAATGTTGAGACCGGTGGAGCCACTGCTGGTACATTCTCCGCCACAACCGACAGTGGACCTGCCGACTCCGCAACCGGGGTTTGCGAAACCGGCGGAGTCTCGGTCGCCGCATCCTGGGCAAACACCACCCCACCGCACAATAGAGACAAACAAGCCGCACATTTGAGCCAACGAATCATTTCATTACCGCCTTTTCCGATTCTCTCCTTACTTGGGCCGTCAGTAGACTCATGCCGAGAGAATGCGCAAGTCCACCGCCTACCATCTCCGCTAGCAAATGCAGGACCAATTAGCTTCAGCTATTCTAATGTTTGGGTTTGCTTCAATCATTTACAGCAGGAATTACTCCCTTAAAAGTTCCTTTTTGTTTTTGGCCTACAGGATGTTTGGATGGGTGCCTAGTTGATCCGCATCTTCATGAAAAACGCATGTTTTCTCAGCATCTGTATGGGTTAGGTACCAAGAAGTATCTTTAAGCGGTGTTCAAGGTCGTAAAACACGTCCTTGGCTTGTTGGATTCGAGCGTTTTGGAATCGTCATGGGTTGGAATGAGGCTACACTACCACGACTGGCGGTACGACGTAGGAACCCGATGTGCACTGAAGTACGATTTACCAAATGGAAGCTGTTGAGCCGATCATGACCAAAATCGAAGAATCGCTGGATGTGATTGCCGTCGGGGCTCACCCTGACGACGTAGAGATCGCTTGTGGAGGTACATTGGCGGCTCTTGTCGAGCAGGGCTACCGGGTTGGTATCATCGACTTGACCGATGGTGAGCCTACGCCCCATTCGCCAGGTCCGCATGTGAGGCTTGCAGAAGCTGCCGAGGCGGCCCGCATCTTAGGCGTTCACGTTCGAAAGACGCTGGACTTTACCAATCGGTGTCTTATGGACGGTTTCGATGA
Organism: Planctomycetota bacterium; assembly: GCA_018969045.1. Taxonomy (GTDB): domain Bacteria; phylum Planctomycetota; class Planctomycetia; order Pirellulales; family Pirellulaceae; genus JBKCUI01. Next base: position 1,323 of record JAGWZB010000235.1, read on the forward strand.
ACGGGTTGCCCTGGCAATCGAGTTCCGTCGGTATCGTCCTCGAATCGTTTTGGGGTTCGGTAGCAAAACGCCGATGGCTTCACCGGATCACTACCAAGCCATGCAGATCACGGATGCGGCAGTATTTTATTCCAGACTTACCAAGTGGGAGGACACCTTCGAAGGGCTTCCACCGCATGCGATCGACCGGCAGCTGTATTTTAGGCTCTCTTTCGAGCCGGCTCCTCCATCAGGCATCGAGAACTCGATCACCATGGATATTACGGATACTTTGGACAAGAAGCTTGAAGCCATTAGGTGTTACAAGACACAGTTCCCCGAATCCAAAGCGTACATCTTTGACCGAGTTCGAGGTTTGGCCATCGCTGCTGGAGCGGCTGCGAATTGTTACGCAGGTGAGACGTTTATATCGACGCGTGCCCTGAGAACCAAGGATCTATTGCAATCGGTACTTGGCTGATTTCGACGAGTATCTGACGCGGAGTTTATGATTCCATTAAATCCAGTTTGGACTCAGGGCTGTGTCCTGACGATCGGTAATTTTGACGGAGTGCACCTGGGGCATCGATCCTTGATCGAAAGTCTCGTCAGGATGGGACGTTCTGAGAATTTGCCTTCGGTGGTCTTTAGCTTCGATCCTCCACCGCTGAAACTGCTGCGCCCCGATTTGGCTCCCACGCCGCTGACGTGGAATCAGCGTCGCGAAGAGCTTTTGCGAAGTCTCGGGGTCGATTTGGTTTACTTCTACCCGACTTCTCATGATCTGCTGGAATATTCGCCAAGTGAGTTTTTCCAGAAGATCCTTGTGGATACCATGCGTGTGAGAGGGATGGTCGAAGGTCCCAATTTCCGGTTTGGAAAGGGACGTTCAGGGGATATTCACACGCTCAAGCAATTGTGTCAGGAACGCGGGGTGACATTGGAAGTTGCCGAGCCGAAGTCGATTGGGAATCGGCTCGTTTCAAGCACGCAGATCCGCGACTGGATTGAGCGCGGGGAGGTTCGTCTGGCCAATGAGTATCTGGTAGAAAATTATCGGATTGCCGGCCAAGTCGTCCATGGTGCGGCTCGAGGCAGAACGTTGGGTTTCCCGACGGCAAATCTCGATGGTATCGATGTATTGATTCCCAAGCATGGTGTCTATGCAGCGCGCGTTGTAGCCCCTTGTGACCTAGTTCGGCGGCCTGTTGCACTTCACATTGGTCCTAACCCAACCTTTGGCGAAGATGCCACCAAGGTGGAGGCTCATTTGCTCGATTTTCACGGGGATCTTTACTCAGTCCGTTTGGAGCTAGAGATCCTCGATCAAGTTCGAGGGGTTAAGAAGTTTGGCTCCAGGGAGGAGCTGCTCTTGCAGTTGCATCGAGACATCGCAAGCGTCCGATCGATTGCAGAGGCTCAGTAGACTGGCGCAATAATCGCTACAACGCGAATCATTGAACCGTGGCTTTTTTTCCTCATGCGGCTTGTTGAGGTTCCTTCGACCCACCGCTGTGTTTGGGTCGATCAAGGTCCGTATGGGACTCTTTAACAAAACCAACTTGTTGATCGCCTGCTTGGTCGGTGGTGGCATCTATTATGCTTCCCATCATTACACCCTCTCTGGACTCGATCAGGTTCGAGTCCAATCGCGGGACCAGTCGATTCCAATGCGGGATTGGACAGATCCACGCAACTGGATTCCTGTGACGCACAGCGGAAACTCATCCAACCCGGCAGCCTTACCAACGGCTACGACGCTGCCATCGAGTTCTCAAGAGAGCAGTTTGATCCCATCCAAACCGGTAACGCCGACGATTCGGGTTGCCAGCTTTGATCTTCAAAGCTACGACGAACGCAAAAGCGAGAGCGTGGCGGTTCAAGAAATTTTGACGCGCGTTTTACGGAATTTCGATGTCGTTGCTATTCAAGGGATCACATCGCGTCAGCGTGACACGCTACCGAAGTTGATCGATCGGTTGAATCAAGACAAGCATGCGTTTGACTACATGGTCGGTCCGCGAGTAGGGCCGGTTCATCAGTCGATGCATTTTGCGTTTATCTACAATACCGACCGAGTGGAAACCGATCGATATCAACTCTATACGATGGAAGACCCAGGAGAGTTGCTCGATTACGATCCCTTGGTAGGTTGGTTTCGAAGCAAGTCTGTGGTGCCGCAAAAAGCACTGACCTTCTCGCTGGTCAATTTGTACATATCCCCCGCGCGGTCCCATCAGGAGTTGAATCTCTTACCGGCGATCACCGACAGTATTCAGAACGATGGTCGCGGAGAAGACGACATCGTTCTTGCAGGTGGTTTTAGTTGCTCGGATAAGCAATTGGTGATGCTCAGTCAGCGCAAGTGGGGTTTTGCGATACAGAACATTCCAACGACGGTAGCAGGCGATGAGATGCTGGATCAAATCGCATTCCCACCTCAAAGCATCGATGAATTCACCGGTCGATCGGGTGTGATCGACTTTCTAAGAAAATTCAATCTGACGCTCGAACAAGCCACACAAGTCAGCAGCCATTTGCCGGTTTGGTGCGAATTCTTCGCAGAAGAGGGTGGCTATCCAGGCTATCGCTAGCTACTCGATCGCTCGAAGCAATGCTTGCCGAAGCGTATACAGATAGGTCGGCTCGGTGATTTTATTGGATTGAGAATCGGTGACGTAAAACACGTCGACCACTTGGTCTAGGTGTGTACTGACCTTGGCGACTTGTAGATCGAGCTGGAAATCGAATAGTATTTTGGAGATGTCATAAAGCAGCCCAATACGATCGTAAGCAAAGATTGTGATGATCGTAAACTCTTCTGAGCTTGAATTGTCGAATCGAACTTGGGTGGGTTGTAAACGGGCCGCGGTGCTCTCTTGCGATTCTTGGCCTTTCCAAGTTCTCTTGAATGTTGGCCGGATGGGTTCTGGCGACTCAACAGCCTTGGCAATGGCCTGACAAACTTGATTTATTCGGTTCGGTGCCGGTGCACCTTGGAAATCCGGGTCGTCGACCAGGAAACGATCCCAAGCGGCGTTGTCTGGTAAGGACTGGATTTCCGCTGAAAGAATGCTCAATCGCTGGCTGGCCATGGCACCTGTGATTCGATGAAACAGCCCTGCGGTATGCGTTGGATGTACCGTGACGCTGTATTGGGTGGCATCTCGATCTGCCAGATACTCGGCCCATACTTGGACCGGTAACTCGTTGGAGAGGTTATGAATGCGACGCAGCTCGTTGGCCAGCTCCTGGGGCTTGCTTTGGAACAGAAAGGTCGCGGGGATCGCTGCGATTCGCTCCTGCCATACCGGGTTGTTTTTCTCCTGTGCTGAGAGCAAGTCGAAGACGGCTTTGCGATTGCTTTCTTTGGCGGAGGATTGGTGCTCGAGTGGCTCGCCGGTTTGAAGTTGAGATGCGGTGGCGTCGTAAAGTTGATGGATCAGATTCAGTTTCCAGTCGTTGAGCGCACCGGGTCCCACTGCGGCTAAATCGGCACAAGAGAGCATAGTGAGCAATTGCAACCGCTCGAGCGAACCGACCTGCTGAGCGAATTTGACGATGGTCGAAAGTTGCGTTAGATCGAATCGAAACGCTGTATGGGTCATGATCAAGTGTTGATGAACCAAAAAGCAGATCAGCTCGCGGTCAGCTTCCGATAGCCCTAAGATTTTGGAGGTTTCGTCGGCGATTCGGAGTCCTACCTCAGAATGATCCTCGACGTATCCTTTCCCCAGATCGTGCAGGAGCAAGGCTAGATGCAGGATGAGTTTCCGTTTGGATTTGCGGTACAGGTCACCTAGAAAATCGTTTCGTTTGGCGAATTCCTCGACGCATTCGACGCTTTTGATGCAGTGGGCATCGACCGTGTATTTATGGTACTCGTTGAATTGCAGAAGCGAACGTGTGTGTCGGACCGCAGGAATGATTTGCTCAAGCACTCTTAACTCGTGTAGCCGACGGAGTATCTCACCGAGTCTACCGGGTGTGCTCATGAGTCCCAAGAAACGACTGATCGCTTCAGGTCCGACGGGCTTGTCGATCCGTTTAAGCATTCCTTTGCGGATGGTGCGCCAAGTTTTATGTTCGATGCGGCGCTGATGGCGATTGGCGATTTGCATCAATTCAAGGACCATTCCCGGATCGTCCTTGATGCGATCAAGCCCTCTGCGGGTAGCCCAGACTTCCTTCAGGCCAAGACGAAGGTCTCTACCCGCTGAGAGGCTTAAGAAACGATAAAGGAATCCAAAAGGGGTTAGGCGGGAACGTGCCATACCGACGAAGTTCGCCGAACTGTAGCGAAGCTCGCTGGTGAGTTCAAAGAACTGGGTCATAAACTCTTCGACCGGCAAGACCCCCTCGTGGCCTTGGTATCCCATCCACTTGGCCAGTTCCATCTGTTTCGAGCGATCCAACGAATCCAGAGCCCTGCCAGCCATGAAGTGCAGTTGGTTCCTCAGTCGTAGCAGATAGGCGTAACCCTCTTGGATCGGAGCAAAGTCCTCTTCGGCTAAGAGTCCCACGTCTTTGAGTTGCTCAGGATTTTTTTGGCCAAAACAGACAAATCCGATCCATCGAACAATTTGAACGTCCCTCAAACACCCCCGTGAACGTTTGACGTTGGGATGGAGAAGGAACTCCGTTTCGCCGTATTTTTGTCTTTCTTCCAAACGTTCCTTTTCGATCATCGAGGCCAAGGAACGCCAACGCATCTTCGCGCCGTTTTTAAGTGAATTCTCAAACGATGCAAAGAGTGATTCCGAACCATGCACCAATCGCATTTCGACCAGTGATGTCAAAACCTGGGCATCCGTCCAGGCCAACTGCCGGCACTGGAAAGGTGTCCTTACGGAGAATCCAAGTTGGAATCCGGTGTCACCAATTAGTTGCGATGCTTTGCGAGCAAGCCCTTGGAGAGACTTCTCCGGCAAGTTATTGTGCAGGAGCATTAAATCCAAGTCGGAGTATGGAGCGAGGTCCCGACGCCCGTATCCTCCCAGAGCCAGAAAGGCGAACTTGGACGGATCTACATTCTCTTCTTCGCAAGCGACCGAAAGCAGTCGGTGCACAATCGCATCGACTGAATCGGCCCAGGCAAGACAGACCTGCAGACCGGTGTTTCCTGAAGCATGTAAATTCGCCGACTTGAGCCGCGCTTCGGCGAGCTGTTGCCTCGACTCGATGACTTGGGGATGAAGAGAGGTCAAGTCTGATTCGACGAATGCTAGAGGTAGATCAGAGTAAACGCTACAGTGCGTCCTCTCCCTGTTCCCCAGTTCGGATCCGAATAGCATTTTCCAGGGTCGAGACGAAGATCTTTCCGTCACCGATTTGCCCGGTCTGTGCTGTCTTGACGATCATATCGATCACCGACTGGAGGTTGGAATCAGAACACACTACTTCAATCTTGACCTTGGGGACAAAATCTACTGCGTACTCGGTACCACGATAGATTTCGGTATGGCCTTTCTGACGTCCGAAACCTCGAACTTCAGTCACCGTCATCCCGTGAATCCCACGCTCGGTCAAGGCGTTTTTGACGTCTTCAAGTTTGAAGTGGCGAACAACAGCTTCAACTTTTTTCATTCGACGAACTCCAGGTTGTCTCACGCCCCTTCATGGAAAAAGGGGCTATCTTCCGTTGGAAAAAACGCGGGACCGCCTGTGCAATTTCTGCACTCCCACTAAGTGCTAAACGAGCACTTATGCCGCTAGTGTACCGTGCATCGAATCGCAGAAACAAGCCTTACACGAAGTTCGGATAAAAATGTTTTGTATTATTGGATTAGCTAATCCTAAGGGCGTCTTGCAAACGAATAGATCCCTCGTAGAGCGCTCTGCCAATGATGGCTCCATGGGTTCCTTGGGCCTGAAGTTTCCTCAGATCCTCCAGGGTCGTTACTCCCCCGGATGCGATCACTGGGAATGGACAGATGCGCTGAATTTCAGCCAAGCTTTGAAAATTGGGCCCTTCCATCATGCCGTCTTTTTCGATGTCGGTATAGACGACCGCACCGCAGTTTTGGGTGCAGTCTGCGACCTGCTGAACCAACGTCGTTGCGGGGGTTGTCGAGACATCAAGCCAGCCTGCGGTTGCCACCATCCCGCTCTTGGCGTCCAAACCCAAAACGAGGCGGCCCGGGTATTCTTGGCACATCGAGGCAAACCACTTTGGGTCCTTCAAGGCTGCCGTTCCGACGATCAACCGGGAAATTCCTAGGTCAAAAAGCTTCGCGATCGATGCTCGGGTCCTGATACCGCCACCAAGTTGCACGGTTTTGCCTTCGGCAACTTCAAGTATTTCCTTGATCGCCTGGTGATTGACGATGCTTCCGGTTTTGGCCCCATCTAAATCGACGCAGTGCAGATACTGCGCACCGGCTTGGAACCATGCCTGTGCGACTTGGCTTGGGTTTTCACTAAAAACAGTGTTGCGATCGTAATCC
>JAGWZB010000236.1 GCA_018969045.1 Planctomycetota bacterium
GCCCGGTACAACCATCGCATGGACTTGGCTCGCAACGCGATAGCCTTGGACCACTTTGGCGGCGGCCCTTAAGTCTTCGATACGAGCATTGGTACACGATCCGATGAATACCCTTTGAACCGGAGTATCGGTCAACCTAGACCCAGCCTTGAGCCCCATGTAGTCCAAAGCGCTGGCCGTCGACTTGCGCTCGGTTTCGTCCTGAAAGTCTTCAGGTGAAGGAATAGGTGTATTGACCGAGATAACTTGGCCAGGATTGGTCCCCCAAGTGATCTGAGGCTCGATGTCTTGGCCTTGGAAAATGTCGACTCGGTCGTATTTGGCACCCGGGTCCGATGGCAGTTTGCTCCATAGCTCGACGGCTCGATCGAAGTCCTTAGGACCAAACGGACGACCCTTGAGATACTCGAAAGTCTTGGCATCGGGGGCGATCATCCCAGCCCGAGCTCCCGCTTCGATCGACATGTTGCAGACCGTCATTCGCTCTTCCATCGATAAGCTTCGGATGACTTGGCCTGTGTACTCCAAAACATATCCCGTTCCGCCCGAAGTGGTCAGTTTGCCGATCAAATACAGAATCAAATCTTTCGCCGTAACGCCTGGAGCCAATTGGCCATCGACTCGCAGTTCGTAAGTCTTTGGAAGATACTGCAGGAGCGTCTGGGTCGCCAAAACATGTTCTACCTCGCTAGTGCCGATACCAAAGGCCAAAGCCCCGAAAGCACCGTGGGTGGCCGTGTGGGAATCTCCACAAACAATCGTCATCCCGGGTTGGGTGTAGCCAAGTTCCGGGCCGATGATGTGCACGATCCCCTGATTGACATCGTTCAAATCGTACAGCCGGACCCCAAACTCTTTGCAGTTGTTTCTGAGCGTGTCGACCTGCTGCTTGGAGATTGCATCGGCGATCGGTAAAGACCGATCCGTCGTCGGAACGTTGTGATCCGGGGTGGCAATGGTACGCTCAGGACGACGCACCTTGCGACCAGCCAATCGCAAACCTTCAAATGCCTGAGCGCTGGTAACCTCATGGACCAAATGCAGGTCGATGTAAAGGATGGCTTGTTTGCCCGCCTCGTGATGGACGACATGCTGGTCCCATATTTTCTGGAACGTCGTCCTTGGCTCGTGGGCAGCGGATGGTAAATTGCTCATGGATCTCTGGGAATTATGTGGATTTCTACACGGTTTAGCGAAGCGACCAAGCGGCAGCCTGGCAAATCCAGCAGGCGGCCAAGTTCCTTCGAATTCCCAGCCCCCTCATCTTTTGATGCCGCGTGGGTTATAGTAACCTACTGCTCCAATTCGCCCAATGCCCTTTTCAACTCATGGAATTAAAGGAAGTGATTGTCTTATGGCCGATTCCGATGCATTTAAAAATCGATGCCGTTCGCTCGAGAACGCTTTCTTCTCGGATTTGGATCAAAAACTGATCCGCGAAATGCAGGATAAACTTTCTGCCGAAGAAGCCATCGCAACACTTCGCAGCGAGTCGGGAATCAAAGACGATGCCGCCCTCCAAGCGCTGCATGCATTGGGCGTCACCCCGCAAGCCCTTTCGGCTTTTCGGGTTTTCCCGTTGATCGCCGTCGCATGGGCCGATGGTTCTGCAGACCAGCAAGAAGTCACCGCCGTGCGAATGATCGCCGAGCGTCACCTGTCCAAAAATTCCGAAGCCGCCAAACTCCTAGATCATTGGCTCAAAGAGCGACCATCGGCAGAAATGCTCAGCACTTGGGAGTCCTGTGCCCAAGCGGTCTTTTCTGCACTTGAGGACAAGCAAAGCGGATCGCTTAGATCCCAACTAGTCGAAGAAGTATCCGAAGTGGCTCGAGCCAGCGGCGGGGTGTTGGGCTTTGGTGCCACGACCAAATCCGAAAGCGACATGATCACCAAGATCAAACGAGCCTTGGGTGTTGATTAATGAACCGTGCTGCTTCATGAACACCCGTTCCCTAGAAGTATGACCAGCGAATCCCTAGGAAACCGAATCGACCCAAAGGTCGTTTGGCATGAAGGCTCAGTTTCGATTGAGAATCGAAGCCGACTGCTTGGACAAAGCGGTTGCGTTGTTTGGTTTACGGGTTTAAGCGGTTCTGGGAAATCCACCGTTGCCAACATACTGGATCGTATGCTTTTGGAACTGGGTCGACCAAGCTTTTTGCTCGACGGTGACAACATACGCCATGGACTGTGCGCAACGCCATCGATCCTTCTGCCAACCTATGGTGCTGCTTTCTCGGAACGATTCGGATTGGGATTCTCCCCCGAAGACAGGGAAGAAAATATTCGCAGGGTTGGGGAAGTGACCTGTTTGATGGCTTCGGCCGGACTGATCTGCCTAACAGCCTTCGTTAGCCCTTATCGAAAGGATCGCGATCGCGTCCGCCGAATCGTCGAGCAAAAAAACAACCTCAGGTTTTTCGAAGTCTTCGTCGATACGCCCCTCGACGTGTGCGAATCCAGGGACCCAAAGGGTCTTTATCGTCAAGCCAGAGAGGGCAAGATCCCTTATTTTACAGGGATCACGGATCCATACGAAGCCCCTTGCAACCCAGAGTTGGTGCTTTTGGCCGACGATGCTCTGAGGCCAGAGAACCATGCCCAAAGAGTCTTGGAGCTTTTGAAGTCCAGCAACATTGTTTCTGAAGGTTCTCAAGAGACTTCTTTTGGTTCGAGGAGCCAGCCATGAATGCAATGGGGAGTTATCGCTACGTTGTGCGTTGTGGGGTCCATCGCGCCGTTTTTGCGATGAATTCACGTACCGAGCAAAAACGAGGGGATCAAGTCATCGCCAGATCCAACCGTGGGCTGGAGCTAGGGCAAGTTCTTTGCGAAATCACTCCAGAAAATCAATCTGCAACCGAGAAACTACCCAGTGGTTCGATCCAGCGACCAGCCGGTCCTGTCGAACTTGAGACCTCCGGCAAACTGAAAACTCAGTCTGCTTTGGATGCCAAGGAATGCCAGGAAGCTGTTGAAAGTCTCGATCTGAGCATGCACATCATCGACGTCGAGCGAATCTTCGGCGGCGAAATGATCACCATCTACTTCACGGCAGCCGAAAGAGTCGACTTCCGCGAACTTGTAAAAAAACTAGCCAGCAAATTTCACGCCCGCATCGAGATGCGTCAAGTTGGGGCAAGGGACGAAGCCAAATTGCTCGGAGATTACGGAGACTGCGGACGCCCCTTGTGCTGCTCTGGTTTTCTACTTGAGATGCCCCCGGTCACGATGCGGATGGCGAAATTGCAAAAAGCAACGCTTGATCCCAATAAACTCTCGGGACGTTGCGGTCGACTCAAGTGCTGTCTTCGCTATGAGAATGATCACTACGAAGAACTCGCTTCGAAAATCCCTCCCCCAGGAAGCGAAATTCTAACCCGGGAAGGTCGAGCCAGGGTCTTGAACGTCGAACTGCTTGCACAGCAAATGCTTATCGCCACCGAAGACAATCGGCGAATCTTGATCACCCCCGAAGAATGCTTATCGGTCATCAAACGAGGTGCAGAACTCTCATGAACGAACATGTCCTTGCCATGATGGAACTGCTGGCCAAAGACCAACGCTACCATTTGGATGCCTACCAATTCGTCCGCGAGAGCCTCGCATACGCCCAGCGCGTGATGAAACTGGAGTCCTACACCGGTGAGAATGAGAACGACGAAGGAAAATCCGACCGTCATCTGACGGGCCAACAACTCTGCCAAGCCATTCGCGAGTATGCCATCGACCAGTACGGGGCGCTGGCAAAAACCGTACTCAATAGCTGGGGAATACACACCACTGGCGACTTCGGTGAGATCGTGTACAACTTGATTCGTATCCGCGAAATGAGGAAAAGCAAATCCGATCGGCGTCAAGATTTTGATGACCAATACGACTTCGAAGAAGCCTTCAAGCCCCGCTTTGAACGGATCGGAAGTCAGGATGGATAAACGATTTCTGCTTGCTTCGTTGCTGCTAGCCGCCTGGACCGGTTACATGCTTTGGGTTGTCTCTAAAATCTGGCTCGAATCTCGCTAGCAATGAAATACGTGATCATCATTCCCGACGGTTGTGCCGATTATCCGGTCGATTCCCTCGGAGGAAAAACACCTTTACAAGCCGCACGCACCCCGTTTATGGATGCCATCGCTCAAGCGGGTCTGGTCGGACAATCCGACAATGTTCCGCTTCACTTGCCCGCCGGCAGCGAAGTGGCCAACATGACCCTTTTCGGCTATGACCCGAACCAATTTTTTACCGGTCGCGCACCGATCGAAGCCGCCGCACAAGGGATCGTGCTTGGGCCCGACGATTGGGCTATCCGCTGCAACACAGTAACCATACTGGATCAGATCATGGTCGACTTTACTGCCGACCACGCCAGCAATGCAGAAGCCCGGCAGGTGCTCGAAAGTGTTCAATCGGCAAGTGCCAATCCAAAACTGGAATTCACCCCCGGGGTCAGCTACCGCAATCTCTTGATCTACCGAGGCGCAGCGGGTCAAAAATCTCCTTTTTCTTCGGAGACCCGTACCAGTGCCCCCCACGATTTGACCGATGGATCGGTTCTGGACGACTTCCCGCGAGGGCCCGGTTGCGACCTGCTGTGCGAGTGGATGCAAACCAGCGCCGAAGTCCTCAGCCAACACCCGGTCAACCAAGCGAGAGTTCAACAAGGCCGCCAACCCATCACTCACCTTTGGCTCTGGGGGTTAGGCAAGACCCCTAAACTTCAGAACTTCCATCATCGGTTTGGCATCCAAGGGGCCATGATCACCGCAGTGGATCTGCTTCGAGGGCTCGCTGCACTTGTTGGCTGGAATCGAATCGAAGCTCCCGGTGCTACTGGCTATCTGGATACCAACTATGCATCCAAAGGCCGCACGGCCATCGAAGCTCTCAAAACACATGATTTGGTGTGCGTGCACATCGAAGCTCCCGACGAAGCGAGCCATGAAGGTCGCGTGGAGGAGAAAGTTAAAGCTCTCGAAGCCATCGATCGAGAAATCGTCGGTCCGATTTACGAAGCGCTTCACAGTCTTGGCGACTACCGAATCCTCATCACTCCCGACCACCCAACGCCTGTAAGCACCAAAAAACATTCGCACGGCTGGGTACCCTTTACCATCGCTGGAAACGGGATCCCTGTGGATCGATCCTCAAGCTACGACGAAGTCGCTGCTTCTGAAAGCGGACTGCAAATTCCAAACGGCTGGGAATTGATGCCTAAGTTCATCCAAGGGCAATGGTAAGCTGCTGCGCAGGCGATGAGCTATTCGCGCAGTTCTCGACCTGTCAGATGCAGGAAGACATGATGAAGATCGGGGGTCTGAAGCTCCAGATTCTTGATCCTTGCCCCCGACTTTGAAAAACTCTCCATCCATCCTGGAAGCTCATCGGCAAGGTTCTCGCAGGCTCCAAGAATTCGGCCTGTGGCTGGATTTAGCTCAAGACCCTCTGGGAGATCATCCACAGGGCCCTCGACTTCCAAAGTCACCCGTTTCTGCTTGCCCACGGTTTGCTCCAAGAGCTCATCGATGGTTCCGTTGGCGATGACTTGACCATGGTCAATGATCACAATCCGATCGCTGCGCTGCTGAGCTTCGTCCAGATGGTGGGTCGTAAGCAGGATCGTTGTGCCGACGCGATTAAGCTCATCAAGCATATCGAAAATCCGCTGGCGACTTTGAGGATCCACGCCGACAGTAGGCTCGTCAAGCAGCAGCAGCCCCGGGGAGTGCATGACACCGCAGGCAATGTTCACACGTCGTTTCATACCTCCGGAAAATTTGGCGGTCATGTCGCTGGCTCGATCCTCAAGACCGATCCAGTGCAAAGCCCAATCGACACGTTCGTGAAGCTTGCGACCTCTCAAACCATGCAACCTCGCGAAACACTCGAGGTTTTCCTTGGCAGACAGATCAGGGTAGATGGCCAAATCCTGAGGCACCACCCCAAGATGAGCCGTTGAATTAGGTTGACCAAGTCGTTTTCCGAAGAGTCGAACTTCGCCCGAAGTAACTTCCACTCGCCCGCTGATGCACCGGATTAAAGTTGTTTTTCCGGCTCCGTTGGGGCCAAGCAACGCCAGACGCTCTCCCGCCCGAACCGCGAAACTGACCCCGCGCAGTGCCTCATGCCCAGCGTACGACTTTCGCACCTCGGAAACCTCCAATGCCACCGGACCGGTAGTTCCACCATGGCTTCTTTGAGAACGCAGCCGAATACGATGGGTCAGCAAATGGGATTTCGTGGTCGGTTCCAATGGAAATTTCCTTTGCGAGAAACGAGCCGGACATGCCTAAAGTCCACTCAAAGGGCTCATGGCTTATAGGTCCTGTGGTATAATAGACCATTGAACCGATCCGACACCAGCCCGCTAAAGCCAACATAAAACCGATGGGTATTTTTGATAGCCTTTTCAAAAAAAACGCTGGCGGTGGAAAAGACAAACCACCTGGGACCAGCAAGCCTGCGGCCAAGGAGAAATCAACCAAAGCCAGTAAGTCGGTCGACATCGAAGCTCGTTTCGAAAGACTCAGGTCTGCCATTTCCGGGACGATGAGCAACTTTTTCGTCGCCAAAGATCGGCACCACGACAATCGCGTCGTCGGAGTAAAACTCTGCGACTCCGACAAAGTCCAATTCTTTGAAAGCCGTTTCAAAGGTCTCAACAAGCCCAGCGAGGGCGAGATCGCAATCCAACTGAATCACTCCAACATTGTCGAAACTTACGAATACGGAACCTCCAATCGCGGCCAGCAATTCATCGTCATGGAGTACATCGATGGCCCCGGATTGCACCAACTGATCGCCGAGAAAAAAGAAGATCTACTCGCGGGTAAAAGACTCGATCTGATCACTCAGATGGCCGAAGCACTCGCTTATTTGCATCGCAAAGAATTCATCCACCGCGACATTTGCCCCCGCAATTACATCGTGCTCAAAGACATGTCCAAGGTCAAGCTGATCGACTTTGGATTGACGCTGCCGGCCACCCGAGCATTCATGGCTCCAGGAAACCGAACCGGGACACCTTTGTACATGTCCCCAGAAATCGTCCGCAGAAGGTCCACGGACAAACGAGTCGATGTATTTTCATTTGCCGTGACCTGCTACCACCTAATCGCTTTCGATCTGCCTTGGCAAATCGCAGACACCACCGGAAGGGCCGCTCTTCAACACGATACGGCCCCCCCGCATGACATCACAGAGCACCGCCCAGATATCGATAAAGTCCTCGCCAATACTATTATGGCAGCCATGCACCCGAATCCAGAGATGCGAACCCCCGACATGGAGACTTTTCTAAAACAGCTTAGAAACGTCAAATCCTCTCCGTAAACATCCGACTGCCGAAATCCTGGCCTTTGTAAGTGCTTTTGGCCTTTCCGCCTACGCAAAGCGATCTATACTCTCCGAGAGATCGAGCAGTGCCCGTCAAGGGCTCTCGCGAGGGGGAAGCGTGAATCTGGTCAGGACTTAAGTGTAGCAGCCATAAGCGTCATACTCTTGTGCGGGGGCCTTTAACGGGCACTTTCTTTTTGCCGCTCCATCTTTTTGCCCCCTAATCTTGGTTCTTCAGGAATTATTGTGGCTAGGAGTAGATGCTACTGGCAATCTTCGTGCTCGTGCTCGTGCTCCGGCTCGTACTCGAAGCCCTTCCGACAGAGTTTGGGCCACCAGACTATTGAAAATTCCGCAAGGATCCAAAACCCAATTCGTTAGCCACAGTTGCT
>JAGWZB010000237.1 GCA_018969045.1 Planctomycetota bacterium
TCAGTGTGAACATGTCGTTGAGCACATCGGTCTTGTAGTTCATCAGGATATACGGATCGGCATCGAACGAACCACAACTAAATGCACCGCTCTGCTTACCTGCGTTCGGATAACGATCGCACCAACGCCCCCGCAATCCGGCCTCGAGAATCCGACAGTACTCTTGCCCTAAAGGCCTCAAAGACTCCATCACAATACCGACGGCTTGGTCCCAACTTCGATGCGTCTTGGTCTCTGACAATATCGGCACATACGTATCATAGTGGTGAATCTGCGGTAGCTTCATCTTGCGCTTCCGCATATCGAAATAAGCATGCACGGCTGGCAGGTGACTCCTGACTGCCGCGATCAAATTATCATAGACCGCAACCGGTACGTTGTCGGCAAAAAGCGATGACTCCAAAGCGCTCGGATAATTCCTCGCTTTGGCATAATACACGTCGGCATGGACACTACCGGCTAATGTCGCTGCTAGCGTATTTTCGTGTGCGGTGAATTGAGCGTAGTACTGATGAAACGCCTGACTGCGGACCTGACGATTAGGAGATTGAAGCAAAGCACCAAACGATGCATTCGTCAACTCAACGGACTTGCCCTCTTCATCCTCGATCGTCCCGAATTTCAAATCCGCATCGCTTAGCTGACGAAAGGTCTTGCTGGCCGTCTGTGCCATCTCGCTTTGCATTGCCAAAAGTCGCTCTTGGCTCTGATCGAGCGTATGTGCTCGATAACGATGGATCCGCTCAATGACCAACCGATAGGGTGCAAGCACCGGTTGCTTGAGCCAAGTTGCCATCGTCTCATTTGGAATCGCAAGAATTTCAGGACGTATGAAACTTGCCGCCTGCCCGGCCTTGGACGCTAGATTCTGGTAGCGAGCCGCAAACCCCTGGTACTTGCTGTTGCCTTGATCCTCGGCCGTCTTGAGGAAAGCATAGGTTCCAATCCTCTCGGCGATCCGATCGGTTTTTACATCGTGATCCAAACACTCCGAAAGCAACTCGGGTGATTCCCCAAGCTTACCCACAAACCTCGCAAAGCCTTCGATGCAGGACTCGAACTCTGGCAAGGCGTCCTGCCAAGCCTGATCGCTCTGAAATAGACTCGATAAATCCCATGTATCGCTCTGGGCCACTTCCGCACGCTTTGGATTACTCATAGCACCTTTTACTTTATTCAGTCGATGACTCGTACCGTCCCGGAGAGGATTGTAAGCCGATTTGCGTGGTTGTCTATCAATCGCAACGATCCATTCTTGCCGATCCCATCGGCTTTCCCTGTAAGTACTCCGGTTGGCTGTTGCACCTGGACATTTCGATCCGCTAGCCAATCCCACTTGGACCAATTTCGTTGGATCCAATCGGGTTGCGATCGGCACCATGCATCGAGTTCCAACCAACTTTGCATGAATGCGATCAAAACCGATTCGCAGTTGACCAACTCTTGGTCCTGGCCCGCAAAGACCTCATGCAAACTCACAGCGCTTTGGCGAACCTGCATTGGCGAGAGACCGAAATCCACCTTGCAGTTGATACCCACTCCGATGATGACATAACCCTTGGAAAAGACACTGCTAGATTCGATCAAGATGCCGCAGATCTTGCGGTCGTCAACGTACACATCGTTGGGCCATTTGACCTTGGGCTGTTTGGAGACCAAGGGAGATAGAGCATGCGCCACGGCCAAACCAACTTGAAGCGGCAGCAGGGGCAACGCATCAGGGTTGTTTTGCGATTGCAGCCATGAATGCTCGATGGCCATCGAGAACATCAAGCAGCCTTGGGGGGAATACCATGGATTACCGCTTCGGCCCGCCCCTGCGGTTTGTGTGTCTGCAACCGCGATGCTTGGCAACCGGATCTGTGACGCTTTGATTTGACGATCCAGATACCGATTGGTCGAATCGATTTGATCGAGCCACTGAATGCTTTGAAAGAATTCCAGTTGGCTTAGCGACTCGATAGCCCAATGACGTCTGAGTTGCTCGATCATGTACGTGGATTAAACGCGCTGTCCAAGTCGCTCTGCGAGGCGTCTGAGCGTGCTGCTTGCATCGTTCTCGACCAACTTGGCATGGATCAAATGCAAACAAGATCGGTCGTTCCAAGCGGCGTTGATGGCCGCATCGAATTGGGCTTCGTCGGTGACCAAGTACCCTTTTCCACCACCGTAGACCTCAGGCAATTTCGAGTAATTCCAGACGGCGATCTCGTTGTACTTCCACTGGCCTTCCTGGAGATATCGCTCGGTCCCATAGCCATGGTTATCCAAAACGATGATGATCGGAGAGAACTTGCAACGAATGAGCGTCGACATTTCCTGACCGGTCATTTGGAAAGCTCCGTCGCCGACGATGACCAACACTCGGTCGTTGGGTTTGGCGACACAGGCGCCCAAGGCTGCCGGAACCGAGAATCCCATCGACGTGTAGTAAGCAGGCGAGAGATAGTCGGTTCGCTCATGGATCACCAACTCCGAGGAGGCAAACAGAGCATCTCCAATGTCTGCGATGACGATCGTGTCGGAGTCCAGTTGGGTATTGATGCGCTCGACGATCCGAGTGACGCTCAATCCCTGGCCTGGTTGGACTTCGAAAGCATGCGGCTTTTTCAGATGCAACTGCTCAGGTATATGCCTTCGGGCTGGACTCGGATTGGCCTGGATGAGCTTGCCGATGAAATCGCCCAAAGGAACGTTTGGATACTGATGGTAAGAAATCTGAAGCTGTTCGCTGGTGGCATAGATCACATTGCGAACCTCGAGTTTGGCGGTGTAGATCCCCAGGTTGATGTCGGTCATGAATGCACCGAGCATCAATACACAGTCGCTGTCTTCGACGTACTGGGTGACTTCCTGTCGCCCCATTGCTCCTTCGTAGAGCCCCACAAACAGCGGGTGCGTTTCATCGACGACACTCTTGCCCAGGATCGTCGTGGCGATCGGAATTCCGGCTTGCTGGGCCAACTGGATGACTTGGTCCTGCAACCCAAAACGATGGATTTCAACTCCAGCGATAATCAGCGGCTTTTTGGCCGCATTGAGCCGCTGTATCGTCTCGCGAACGGCCTCTTCCAACGCCAAATTGTCAAAGTCGTGGACAGGACTTCGATAAGCCTTGGCGACCGTGGGAATTTCGTCGACCATGTCGCGTGGAAGGTCGATATAGACAGGTCGCTTGTAGCGATAACAAGCATCCAGCACTCGGTCGATCTCGCTAAAGGCCGTCGCTGGATCGTTCAGCTCGGTGGCGGCGATGCACAGTTTTTCAAAAACCTCCAGTTGCGTGCTAAAGTCACGCACCTTGTGATGGAGCAGCGGGTTGTTGATCCGTTCCTTAAGCCCCGGTGAACCGGTCAGCATCACAACAGGCGACTTTTCAGCGAATGCTCCGGCGATGCTGTTGGCGACCGACAACCCGCCGACACAGTAAGTCACGCACACGGCCCCCATGCCGTGGATGCGCGCATAAGCGTCTGCGGCAAAGCCGGCACAGTCCTCGCGAGTACAGCCGACCACATTGATTTGGCTCTCTTCGAGCAAACTATAAAATCTCAACACGTAATCCCCTGGAATCCCAAAGCAATCGGCGATTCCATAATCGATCAGACGATCGATCAAGTACTGGCCGATCGTCTTGTCGGTATTGCCTCTTTTGATAGATTTCGATTGGGATTTCGACAAATTGCGATCGATCGAGCTCAATGGGTTGGGCATCTTTGTAATCCATCAAAAAGGAGAGTAAAAAATCTAGCTCTTCAGCTCCACGAGGTTTGGGGCATTGTTAGCCGTGGGCAAGGACTCTTCGCTAGCCATCTTGCGAATGTCTTCGGTGATTCGCATCGAACAGTACTTAGGCCCGCACATGCTGCAAAAGTGCGCGCTCTTGAACGTATCTTGAGGCAAGGTTTCATCGTGATAAGCCTGGGCTGTTTGAGGGTCCAAGGAAAGACGGAACTGCTCTTTCCAATCGAAAGCAAAACGAGCTCGCGACAATGCATCGTCTCGCTCTTGGGCGCCAGGCCTTTTGCGGGCAACATCGGCTGAGTGCGCCGCAATTTTATAAGCGATCACACCTTGCTTGACATCCTCGCGATTGGGCAGACCCAAATGCTCCTTGGGGGTCACATAACAAAGCATGGCGGCCCCACTCCAGCCGGCCATGGCCGCACCGATGGCGCTGGTTATGTGATCGTAACCCGGGGCGATGTCAGTGACCAAAGGTCCTAGCACATAGAACGGGGCCCCATGGCAAACTTCGATTTGCTTTTTAATGTTCATGTCGATCTGATCCATAGGAATATGACCAGGACCCTCGACCATCACCTGCGTCCCTTTCTCCCAACTCCTTTTGCAAAGTTTCCCAAGAACATCCAGCTCTGCAAACTGAGCCTGATCGCTCGCGTCGGCGATGGAACCTGGACGCAGTCCGTCCCCGAGACTCCAAGTCACATCGTACTGCTTCATGATGTCGCAAAGATCGTCGAAGGCTTCGTAGAGCGGATTCTGCTTGCGATGCGCCATCATCCACTTGGCGATCAAGGATCCACCCCGCGATACAATCCCCGTGACACGCTGGGTCGTCAGGTGGAGGTGTTCCAAAAGGACTCCGCAATGGATCGTCATGTAATCGACCCCCTGCTTGGCTTGGTGCTCGACCATATCCAAAAAGTGCTGAGCACGCATGTCCTCGATGTTCCCCCCAAGCTCTTCGAGCATCTGGTAAATCGGTACCGTTCCGATAGGCACAGGTGACGCAGAAATGATCTGCTTGCGGATATTGTCGATGTCCTTGCCCGTCGAAAGATCCATCACCGTGTCGGCGCCGTAGTGGACCGCGACGTGAAGCTTGTCGAGCTCCTCCTGGACGTTGCTGGTGACCGCAGAGTTTCCGATGTTGGCGTTGATCTTGCACTTGGCCGCAATCCCGATGGCCATCGGCTCCAAAGCACCTTCTAAGTGGACGCGGTTGGCCGGAATCACCATCCGACCAGCGGCAACTTCGTCGCGCACCAGTTCTGGGCTGAGCCGTTCGCGTTTGGCGACGAACTCCATTTGAGGCGTGATTTGGCCCGATTTGGCTGCTAAATACTGAGTCGACACGATGCAAGAACTCCAAGCGAGTGCGGAAATATTGGTCAAGGTTTTGTCGCAAGCGACGTTTGGGCCCTTCAGTGTATCCGTACAGGAATGCCTGGAAAACGCGAAAGCCCATCCACCGAGGATGAATTCCGACCAAATTCGGGCAAGAATCCATCCAATCGCTATGTTGGCAGCAGAAGCCCTGCGAGGGGCAAATGTTGCGATTTTCGAGGTTTCTTGCCATTGAGCCAGCCAGGAGTCTAAAAGCATGAGCGAGTTACGTCTGGAAAAACTACGCGGAGCTGTCCGATCGATCCAAGGCGAACGTTTTTTCAGTGCCGATTGGGCCAAAACCCAGTGCCGAGATCTAGCACCCGCCTACGTGACGAAGATCCTCAAACAACTGGCCAAGGACGGGCATCTCCAGGCCTGCAAGGAAAACAAACGAACTTACTACAAGTGGTTGATCCAAGACCCCCGGCAGGTCGATAGCTGGATCGAGCAACAAATCTACCGTCATCAAATCAAATCGGTCCCATTGGCCGATCGCCCCCGCGAACAACTGCTTCAGCAAGGTGCCGAGAAACTGACCGATGCTCAGCTGCTTGCCATCCTCATTCGCGTCGGTGTCCCAGGGGAATCGGCGGTCCAAGCCGGGTTGGCGATCTCATCACGGTACCATCAAAGAGACTTAGCGCGGCTGATCGATGCAAGTCTGCAGGAACTCAAACCGATCACTAAAGCCATCCGCAGCGACAGTTACTGCCAAATCATGGCTGGGATCGAATTAGGTCGCCGCATCGCCATGATGCGAGATATCGAACCGGTTCTGCCGCAGCGCATCCGAGGCAGCGACGATGCGATCTGTTACTGCATGCGACAATTCGCTAGACTGGCATCCGACGCCGTCCAAGAAGAATTTCATATCGTTTCGCTCGATACCCAGCACGGTCCAATCAGCTCGCATCGGATCACCGTCGGAACACTCGATGCGAGCCTAGTCCACCCTCGCGAAGTTTTCCGTGCAGCGATCCGCGATAGCGCTTCGGCGGTGTTGTTGGTCCACAACCACCCTTCGGGCGATCCGACGCCCAGTCGCGAAGACATCGCAGTGACCGATCGGCTTAGCAAAGTCGGAGAACTCGTTGGCATCCGAGTGCTCGACCACATTGTGGTTTCCAAAGGAGGCGGTCGCAGCGTCATGGCGCTCAGGTAGGCAAGGATGCCCGGTACAAAACATCGTGCCTCCCCAGCGGCCAACTCGGGGTTACGGCAACGTGAATACCGTTCCGGTCACAAAGGCCGCTTGGGTAACCGCCCCACGCAGGCTCAGCGGCACAGGCTTGATCGACCAAGGTGCACACGAGCCAGGTCGATAGAATCCAAGCGGATGCTGGCACTCGTTGGGCGGATGGATTCCCATCTTGTAGGGCAACACGGCCAAGTCGCCGAAGAATCGGACCGTCGATACCACGGGTTGGACCACCGGTCCCCACTCGTGTCCATAACGTTCCAGCGACACATCCTCGAAATACAACGGTTTGTTGCAAGCCCCAGATGCTTTCCAGGTAAACGTCGAGTCGACAAAGAACCTCGGCGCGAAGCCTTGATCCCCAAGTGGACACGTCACGGGTATCCCCCACGCTTCGGAAACGTAGACTTGGTCCGCATCGCTGAGCAAGCGTTGAAGGTAGGAGACTCGCTTGCCATCGCTCTGCTGGATGACGACCGTGCCGTAGACCAAGTCCACGAGTCTGCCTTCGGCAACATGCTCGCCTTGCGAACCTCGCCACGTCCTGTTTTGCGATTTTTGGACAAAGTTTTCTTTGGTCAAGGACCCCGGTCGATCTGCCGACTGGTAGCCTTGGACAAACTCCGGCGATGAATCCAATTGGAAGTTCCTGATGTCCGCGCCGGCTGCAAAACTGCGCACCAACTCACAGTTGGCAACCGATTGCTCAGCACGCTTTGGAGGTGCAGGTGGCAAATCATCATCATCGAGTTTTGCCGGTTCATCTAGTTTGGCCGGATCCCTAAGCTTGCGATCCGATGGGGATGCGGGTTCTAGCGGTTCAACCGATCGGTCTTGGACCGAAGGTTTGGGGAAAGGGTTTGGCAGCACACTCTCTGGCATTGGCTCAGGTGGCTGGACCGAGGGTGTCTCACTACGGGGTATCTCAAGACGGGGTATCTCAAGACGGGGTATCTCAAGACGGGGAGCTGGTATCTCTGGTTTTGTAGGGGTAGGGGGCAAGAGGGACTCTTGCTCAGGTAGAGCTAGGGCTTGAGGGGCTGGCTGGCTCTGTTGGGACTGGCCGATGGGCAGTTCATTGGGCTGTTGAACTAGCAAGCTCGATCGAGGTTGTTTTGGAGTGGAGTCTTGGAACGCGGCGGTGGTCACCACCGGTGCAGACGGTTGTTTCGCGGTGACAGTAGGCGAGTCTACTTTGCGCCAGCGGAGCACTTGGGCCTGGCTGGAAAAGTCTCCTGCAGTTGCTATCGATTTGGTCGAGGTAGGACGGGCAGTTGATTCGCCGGCCGTTGCAGCAGACTTGGTGCTGGTTTTCGCAGCGGCATCA
>JAGWZB010000238.1 GCA_018969045.1 Planctomycetota bacterium
AACAACAAACGCTCGACATTTGGACCCGCGGGTGTGTCCGGGGGGATAGCATAGACTTTTGGACTTGCTGCCCGAAAGGGTCTGCTGGGAAAAATCCCTGAGTTTTTCGGCATGAACCATCCCAGAGACTCGCAATCCGTGACCCACGTTGCTTCATGACTTAGGGGGAAAAACCAAAGAGCCAATTTGACGGGATATGTATTTCGCCAGAATATCGGTCTCTAAATGCACAGGATCCCCAACCTTTAAATCCCCCAGGGTCGTGATCTCAAGCGTGTGCGGAATCAGTGCCACCGAGAAGTAACTGTCGTCGGCTTGGACCAAAGTCAGACTGACGCCATCGACGGTAATGGAACCCTTTGGAGCCATTTGACGCAGTAGATCCATCGGCGCGGTGAATTGATAAAAACGCCATGGGCCTTGCTCTTGAATCGAAGCGACTTGCCCCAGAGCGTCGATGTGACCGGTGACGAAATGCCCTCCTAGCCTATCTCCGACACGTAAAGATCGTTCGCAATTGACCATTTGGCCGAGCTTTAGGCCTTGGAATTTGGTTTTCGATAGAGTTTCTGAGCCCAATTCAAAATGGCAACGGGTTCCATCGATTTGCACGACCGTCAAGCAGCACCCGGATAAAGCGATACTATCGCCCAGAGCCGGGGCTTTTTCTGGGAAATCCGCCAATGGCCCCAAATCAAACACCATCCGTTGCGCTTGAGCCACTGAGGTACTTTGAACCAGAGGAACTTTGGATTCTACGAGTCCTGTGAACATGAAACGCCCATGGGTTAGGAGAATTAGCGGTAGGATGTGACGATCACGATTGGTTATCGATAAGATACATCGCGATCAAGCTTCAAATTCATGGGTGAAAGGTGGGGTCTTGGTTTGTTCTGAAGATTGGTGCATAAAAATTCTTGATGGGGTTCTGATATTTTTGAAGGTTGGAGGCTTCAATGGACCCGAGCATGACTAGCAAAAATTGTAGATTTCGGGCAGAATTCCCAACTGAAGCAGGACCGGTAGTCCAACTGCCGACTCTTCGCGGAATTTTCCACCAAAACTCCTACTCTTTTTGAGAACCCGTCATGAGCTTGATCGAAAACATCCAAGGCCGTCAGATCTTTGATTCTCGTGGAAATCCCACTGTGGAGGTCGATGTTCGGTTGGTGGATGGTTCGTTTGGCAGAGCGGCTGTTCCAAGCGGAGCGAGTACCGGAGCCCACGAAGCGTGGGAGTTGCGTGACGGTGACAAGTCCAAGTACATGGGAAAAGGAGTACTTGGTGCGGTCGCGAATATCCAGGAAAAGATCGCCGATGAACTCATCGGGATGGACGCACTGGATCAGCGGGCCATTGATGCGACGCTTTGTCAAATCGATGGCACCCCAAACAAGAAGAATCTCGGTGCCAACGCCATGCTGGGTGTTTCGTTGGCGGTGGCTAAAGCTGCCGCGAGTTTCACCGGACAACCTTTGTATCGATATCTCGGCGGCGCAGGAGCGCACTTACTGCCAGCTCCGATGATGAATATCGTTAATGGAGGCCAACACGCGGACAACTCGGTTGATGTTCAAGAGTTTATGGTCATGCCTTTGGGATTCGATTGTTTTAGCGAAGCACTTCGAGCCGGCACTGAGATCTTCCACAATCTCAAGAAGGTTCTCAACGAGAAAAAGCTGAACACGGCTGTTGGCGACGAAGGTGGATTTGCTCCAGACCTTAAGAGCAACCGAGAGGCTCTGGATTTGATCATGGAAGCCATCAAGCGTGCTGGTTATGAAGCGGGCAAGCAGATTTTCATCGCTTTGGACGTTGCCGCTACGGAATTTTATGACGAGAAGTCCCACAAATACACGATCGACGGCAAGCAGCTCTCGGGAGACCAAATGGTTGACTTCTTAGCCGATTGGGTCGCCAATTACCCAATCTGCTCGATTGAAGACGGCTGTTCGGAGGACGATTGGGATTCTTGGAAGAAACTCACCGATAAGGTGGGTTCCAAAGTCCAATTGGTTGGTGACGATTTGTTCGTGACCAATACCCAGCGTTTGCAACGCGGGATCGATGCTGGGATTGCCAATAGCATCTTGATCAAGGTCAATCAGATCGGAACGTTGACCGAGACGATTGAAGCGATTCAGTTGGCTCATCGCAACGGATACACCAGTATTTCAAGTCATCGCAGTGGTGAAACCGAAGACTCGACCATTGCCGATCTTGCGGTGGCTTTATCGACCGGTCAAATCAAGACAGGTTCGGCATCTCGGTCGGATCGGATGGCCAAGTACAACCAATTGCTCAGGATCGAAGAAGAGCTTGGTGAAGGAGCCCGATACGCAGGTCCTTTGTTTCGACGCAAGTAACCATCAAGCATCCCTTTAGAAACCCGAAAGGTCAGGCAACTCGTGCCCCGACGGACCGACATCCAAAAGATTCTGTTGATCGGATCAGGCCCCATCGTTATTGGACAAGCCTGCGAGTTTGATTATTCGGGGACACAGGCTTGCAAAGCCCTTCGCGAGGAGGGCTATGAGGTCGTGCTGGTCAATAGCAACCCAGCGACGATCATGACCGATCCTGCTTTAGCGAATCGCACTTATATCGAGCCGCTCACCTGGCAATACGTCGCCAAAGTCATTGAACGTGAGCGTCCCGATGCGATCCTTCCTACCTTAGGCGGCCAGACGGCTTTGAATATCGCGATGGATTTGGCCAAGCACGGTGTGCTTGAGAAATTCAATTGCGAGATGATCGGTGCCAATCCCGAAGTGATCCATAAGGCCGAAGCGCGGGATGCGTTTAAGCTAGCCATGGAAAAAATCGGGATGGAAGTTTGCCGTGGGCACGTGGTCCATACGATCAGCCAGGCCCGGGAAGCGCTCGCCGATGTCGGACTACCGTGTGTGGTTCGACCTAGTTTTACCATGGGAGGAAGCGGTTCTGCGATCGCTTATAATCGCAACGAGTTCGATTCGCTTGTTCAGAACGGATTGACTCTCTCGCCGATCACTGAAGTCTTGATCGAAGAATCGATCATAGGCTGGAAAGAGTATGAGATGGAGGTGATGCGCGACGCCGATGACAACGTCGTGATCATTTGCTCGATCGAAAACTTTGATCCCATGGGTGTTCATACCGGTGACTCGATCACAGTGGCCCCCGCCCAGACCCTTACCGATAAAGAATACCAGCGAATGCGCGACGCCAGCTTGGCGATCATTCGCGAAATCGGTGTCGAGACAGGAGGATCGAATATCCAGTTTGCGATCCATCCCAAGACGGGTCGAATGATAGTTATCGAGATGAATCCACGGGTCAGTCGCTCCAGCGCCCTTGCCAGTAAGGCGACCGGTTTTCCGATCGCGAAGATCGCTGCTAAGCTGGCCGTCGGCTACCGTCTTTGGGAACTCAAGAACGACATCACTCAAAAAACTCAGGCCTGTTTCGAACCCACGATCGATTACGTGGTCACCAAGATCCCGAGATTTGCGTTCGAAAAATTCCCCGAGGCTGACTCGACCTTGACCACTCAGATGAAGAGTGTCGGCGAGACGATGGCCATCGGCAGAACGTTCAAAGAATCGTTTCAAAAAGCTCTTCGGGGATTGGAAGTTGGGGCGTTTGGATTCGGTGCCGACTCGAAAGATCTTTGGTACACGGACCGCCGACCCGACGACGAAGAAATACGCAACAAATTGTCCAGGCCCAATGCCGATCGCGTTTGGTATCTTCGATACGCTCTGTTGAGCGGCATGAGCATCGACGAAATCTACACGATCACGGCAATCGATCCATGGTTTTTGGATCAGTTGCAACAGATCGTCGAGATGGAAAATTCCCTGCGTCGCACCGCGTCATTGTCTCTAGCGAGTATCGATCAGATTCGGCAAGCAAAACAAATGGGTTTTTCGGACCGCCAACTCGCCACGCTGCTTTCGAGCGATGACGAGGAGATTCGGTCCTGGAGACTCTCCAGGGGTATCAAAGCCATCTACAAGTCCGTCGACACCTGCGCTGCTGAGTTTGAGGCTTACACCCCCTACTACTACAGCAGTTACGAGAGCGAAGACGAGACACCTTTGAAGCAACCCGGCAAGAAGCGGGTGATGATTCTCGGCGGAGGTCCAAACCGGATTGGCCAGGGTATCGAGTTTGATTATTGCTGTTGCCATGCGAGCTATGCGCTTCGCGAGATCGGCATCGAATCGATCATGGTCAACAGCAACCCCGAAACAGTGAGCACTGACTATGACACCAGTGACTTGCTGTTTTTTGAACCGTTGACGACCGAGGACGTGCTCAATATCTACGATCGCATGCAACCCGACGGTGTGATCGTTCAGTTCGGTGGGCAAACCCCACTGAACCTCGCGCGAGCACTTGCCGATGCTGGGGTTCCCATCGTAGGCACCAGTGTCGAGACCATCGAAGATGCCGAGGATCGAGAGAAGTTTCAAAAGTTGATTCAGGAATTGAATCTGAAGCAGCCTGCCAATGGTATCGCTCGAACCATGGAGCAGGCTAGGGCACAGGTCCAAAAGATCGGGTTCCCATGCTTGGTGCGTCCAAGTTTCGTACTTGGGGGTCGAGCCATGGAAATCTGTTACGACCATACGCAATTTGAGCGGTTTGTCGCCGAGGCGTTTGTGGTAGCCCAAGGCCAACCGGTCTTGATCGATCGTTTCCTCGAGGATGCGATCGAAGTGGATGTCGATGCGGTGTCCGACGGTGATGATGTGATCATCATGGGGATCATGGAGCACATCGAAGAAGCGGGCGTGCACTCTGGTGATTCTGCATGCGTGATTCCTTCGTTCACTCTCAGTAGCGAAGTGCTCTCAGAGGTACGCAGTGCAACCGAAGCGATGGCGCAACGATTGCGAGTCGTTGGCTTGATGAATGTCCAGTTTGCCATCAAAAAGGAAGACGATGGTAGACAGCATGTGTACGTTTTAGAAGTCAATCCGCGAGCAAGCCGTACCGTACCGTTTGTGGCCAAAGCCACCGGAGTGCCAGTGGCCAATATTGCAGCAAAGGTCATGGTAGGCAAGAAGCTCAAAGAACTCGGCGTGACCTCTGAACCGATCCCCAAAAGCATTTCGGTCAAAGAAGCAGTTTTCCCTTTTAGAAAATTTGCTGGAGTCGATATCGTCTTAGGGCCCGAAATGAGATCCACCGGAGAAGTCATGGGGATCAGCGACGATTTCGCGATTGCATTTACTAAAAGCCAGATTGCTGCAGGGACGGTGCTACCAACCCATGGCAATGTGTTCCTGAGTATCGCTTCACGACAGCGACAGGGAGTCGATTGCTTGGCCAAGCAATTGCATGAGATGGGCTATAAGTTGCTGGCCACTACAGGCACAGCGTCCGAAATCGAAAAGGCAGGCATTCCTGTTACTCGGATTAAGAAACTCGCTGAGGGAAATCCAAACTTAATTGATTATCTGAAGAATGATGACGTGAGTTTGATCATCAACACCCCTAACGGAAAGGGTGCAAGGACCGACGAAGGACGCATTCGGGCAGCTTCGGTTCAGTATGGTGTACCTTGCATCACGACCCTCTCGGCTGGCAAAGTCGCCGTAGAAGCGATGTTGGCAAGTCGAAATAAAGAGATCGAAGTCCTTTCGCTCCAAGAGCGATTTTCCTGAGAAATCGAGATTTCGCCCTGTGCAGTCTTTCGGAATTTTAGGGCATGTATCGCCAGCTAAGCTTTGCTACCTTGCGGGATTTCAGGCCGACGGTAGCAGCCCGCGAAAAAATCCCCCGCTCAAGTGATTTCTGATATACTCGTTAAGACAGTGGTTGAAGGTTGTTTCCGGGTTTGGTTTCGGGGGCAGATCCAGTGAAGATTCTATGGCAATTGGTTGGTGTTTGCGCCGTTCTTTTTGGTTGCACGAGCTACCTGTTGGCGCAATTCTCTGATGGATTTCAACGTTCCTATCCGGACGTTGCTAACGCGCTTGCCGGTCGCGATCAACAAGCGATCCAGGGAGCGATCTCGAAACTCTCCGAGCAGGACAAGCAGCGGGTTTTGACGGTGCTCCACGCGCAGCGAACGAAGCTCTCAAGTGGGCTATCTGGGTCAGGAATTCCAGGGACACTCGGTGGTTCCAGCTTGCTTGATAATCCTCCTGGAGGCGGGGCAGGTGGCGGAGCCATTGCAAACTATTCTGAGCTGATGCAGTTGATCGAATCGACCATTTCACCCGATGTTTGGTTGAATGCCGGGGGGACCGCAACGATGTCCCCGTTCCGTCAAGGGGTTCGCATCACGACCGACGGAGTGATCCAGCGGATCTCCACCGTGAAACAAATCGGTGCGCCGAAGCTACGAACGCCTCCTGAAGAGGTGGCTAAGGGGGAACCGATTGTTGTTTCTTTAGATGAACTTGGGGAATGGCAAAAGCCTTCGCAGTTACGATGGATATCGTTGCGGAAACTGGATGAGCAGTTGGCTGAGCAGGCGTCCCACGGCACTAGGAGCAACATCGCATCGGAACTTCTTGGAGGCCTTTGTCGCATCGACTACCTAGCTTGGGATAGTCCGTCACAAGATTGGCTTCTAGGTGGTCCAGCAGGAAATCTAGCAGCGAGTCGACAAGGAGACCTCGTGCACAGAGAACTGAAACTCCCTCCTGTGCTTCTTGAGGATTTGCTGACAGTGGCTCATCATGTGCTCAACAATCAGGGGGAATTCGGCTGCTCGATCGATCCGGAGCCAAGCCGTCTGGTTGCGGCTTATCAAATGGCCAATGAAAAAGCGTCCTCTCGGCTATTGGCTCGCGACCCAGAAGCTTGGGTGACACAGTGGAAACAAAAGCTTGGTTTTCAGAAAGCCAACGTGGTTGGTATACCTCAGGACTCCCCCACAGGTTACGCGCTGCTGATCGCCGATGCTCACATGAAACGGCTTGCGTTTGGACTTGAGCCCAGCGTCAACGGCCTTGCAAACTACTGGCTCGAGTCGGATCGGCTCGGGTATGCGAAAGAACAGTCCATGGTTCGCTGGTGGTTTGCTTTATCCGATTCAGGAATCGGGTTTGATGCTGATCAACACATCTATCATTTTATAAATTCCAATGTATCGGTCCTGAGTGAAACTCAGATGATGAGCACCCAAGGGGAGCGTGTTGTGGCTCAGTTCCCGGACCGTGCGGCGGATGCTTTTGCAAAGAACTTCACTGCGAAATTTGAGAGTTTGCAAAAAGCCTATCCTATCTATGGTCGATTGCGTCACATATTTGACTTAGCCGTAGCGATGGAGATCGTTCGATCGCAACGAATTCCAGGACAGCAGCAAGTTGAATCGGTTGCATCCTATAAGGTTCTGGGAAAGAAAGCTTACGTTCCTCACATGGAGATCGCACCTACCCAAATCGATTCGATTGTGGCTACGCGGAAACGATCCGACGGGAGCATTTCAGCAATTGTCAGTGGTGGAGTTTCGATTGAGCCTAGAGCGATACCTGGTAAATTGCGAGTGGGCAGTGAGTTAAAAAACCGGGTTTCGCTCGAAAGATCTCCTGGTGAGGACCTTCAGATTCAACCCGATAGTAACGCTTTGGAAATTCCGTTCTGGAGATAGAGCAACACCGAAAGGTATTTATGCAAGGACGCAATCCACCCGATCG